>DUKP01000209.1:0-6889 GCA_013329295.1 Candidatus Poseidoniaceae archaeon | reverse complement strand
CCTATTCTAATTCTTTCAGGAATGGCACTCAATAGTATTGTACAAGATCAATATGAAGACTATACTGCTGAGGATTAAACATGTATCTTATCTCGGTCGAGGGAGGTGATGGTTCTGGTAAAGGAGAGGCTGCTAGAATTATTGGAGAATTACTTGCAAACTTTCCATTTCCAAAGATTCACTCAACACATGAACCTAGAAGACATAGCGAACTTGGAAAGCTTGCACTTTCTTCTGTTATGAAAGGTGACAAAACACCATTAGAAGAAGCCGGCCTTTTCGCAGCTGATAGATTAGATCATTCTCATACTTTTATCAAACCATTACTAGACAAAGGACATGTTGTAATTTCAGATAGAAATATCCATTCTTCTTTGATTTACCAAGGAATAGTTGGAGCTCTAGGTATTGATGATGTAGTAAAAATGAATTCTGCTGCAATGATACCAGATTTGGTTATTTGGATAGATTGCGATCCAGAGAAAGCAATGAAAAGAATTCGTTCTGGAACCTTGAGAATGACGAGCAATAAGCAGGAGTATTTTGAAACTACCGAGATACAGAAGAAAATAAGAAAGGGCTTCAGTGAACTATTGTCAGGAAAAATTACAGTATCAGAACCATTTGATAAATGTCAAGTTGTTGGACCTATTTTGAATGAATCTGGATTGGATGATTTAAGAAAAAAACTTGCTGAAACATTGAGGACTTTCTTCAATAAAAAACCGGCCCCATTAAATGTTGATTCGGACAAAGTAGATAGATACTTACTTAGGAGATTGATTGGAAATCTTGAAACTCAAACAAGACTTCCCGGAGCTCCAGTAAATCTAAGCGCAATTCATGAAGGGTGGTTAAGTGGAAAGAGCCCAGCAGAATGGATGGATTTTGTTGAAAATAACTGGCCAAAAAAATCTGCAAAAGAATTTGACGTCCCAATAAACCCCTTTTCCTTCTCATCATGGTCGATTTTAGGCACCCTTTCATTAATTGGAGGATCTACAGAAGTACCAAAATTGCACAAACTTCTCGGCCCTCATAGAATGATCACGAAGAGACATACGCAACGTCTAGTAAAATGGTTAGAAGAAGAAAAATGGATAAATAAACAATTTAATCACATACCATTCTCCGATGCCAAAGTATTCAAGTTAAAACAAGACAGAGTAGGATTTGGTAGATTATCACTGGCACTATGGCCTCTTAGAAGTTCAATATCATCTTGGAGAAGAGCAAATCCTAAAGGTAACTGGGAAAATGCTTTGGAAGAAATTTTATCCAATTCTAAAATTCCTGCTTATCAAATAAAGAAGTCGATTAATGATGTTTTTGAAAGACTAAATATTCTTACTAGTGGACATGACAATTGCCCCATACCAAGTACCAAAGAAGAACTAATTATCTGGTGGAAAACTCCTCCTCCATAATCATTCTTCTTCAACAAGGCGGAATTTCATGCCACCTGGCAAGGATACCTGGTCTGCTGATTTGAAAAATTTGGACCTAGCAGAGTAAGCTGCACTAATCAAAACTCCTAAGCCAACTCCAAAACCAATTCCCGTTATTAGTCTAGTAATATTGTTTGATTCATAAGAAGTTAGTAATTGAGTAAAACCATCAACAATTAATGGCAAACAAAGAATTATTCCACATAATAGCCAAACTACAGTTCTTCTATTTGACTGGTATGTGCCTAATAGCCACTTATCTGGAATAAGTGAAAGACATGTATCCTTAACTGTCCAACGATTATATCCCTTTCTAGAAAACCAAAAACCGCCTACTGCAAGTCCAAAAAAGATTCCTACATCTCTAGTACAAACAGGCATTTGATTATCATTAATTTTGATTGAACGTTCTGGTTTGTTATGACAATTCAAATCGCCAAATGCGTAGATAAATCCTGTGTATGGATCTAATTCTGTCCAAGCAAATGTTTCATTTGAATTTGTATTACCGTTAGACCACAATCCATCAGTGGTAGCAAAATCAAAAGCATTTGCTCGGCCATTGTTTAACTCTGGAATTTCTCCGGAGTCTAAAACCATGGGAGCAATAAAAAAAGATAGAAAAAAGAAACTAGAAATAAAAAATACCCAATTTCCAACTTTCCTTTCACGATCTCTAGAACTGAGTCCGTTCTTATTCACAATTGGGCCACAAATTGATAGTTAAAAATTATTGATGTCAAAGTGTTCATCTATCCCTAGTCGCAGCATAATACATGGAGGATGCTAAAGGGGAGCCAGTAGGATTGACAATGGGCTTTCAAGCTGGCGGATTGATAGGGCTATACCTAGGCTTCTCCCTTGCCACGATTTCAGTCTTAACAGATGCTGAGAATATTCAAAGAACTGTTTCATTGATGTGTATTCCACCATTTTTGCTCTCAATTATTCTTGGACCTTTTCTAGCTAGACGTCGAAGACCTGTAATTTTGACTAAAGAACCACTTATTGAAGCAAGAGAAAAATTATCACAGTTTAATGAAGGACAAGGTAAATGGCGTGTACTTAGCCACATTTCAAGTGATGGAGTTAATCTTAGAATTGATATGCACAATCTTGACAATATCGAAGGAGTAGTAGATGCTGCACTTGAATTAGCAGAGCGAACTACTGTCAAATTTATAGTTGGCAGAGGTAATCTCAAGAGTTCATCTCCAAAACTAAGGAATCGTGTTCTAAAAAGGGTTGAAGAAAAAGTTGGAGTTTTGCGAAGAACTCGTAAAGCAAAGTCTATAGAAGTTAATCCTGCAAGTTCAAATGAATATAATGATTATCAAAATAAACTAAATCGAATGCTGCTTATTTTGCTACCAATTGTTTCATTTTTAGCATGGTTAGAAATGAGAAATTGATGATTCATTTATCAATAGAAGTTATCAAACAAATGCCTTTAGGAGTTACATGCGAGAGGTCACCTTATTTTGGAAAAGATCTCGAATTAAGAATTTGGATATTGGAGAACTTACCGATTTATTCAAACAAGCAGAGTTTATTTGTTACGTAAAAAGAATACCAAAGGATATTAGAATAATTCTAAAGGTGGATTTTTGTGAAGGAAAATCACCTGATGACTTAGTAGATTTACATTTCATTGAACTTCTTGATATTATTCTTGAACCAAAAGAAAATTCTGATAGCTATCTGCTATTAGTCAAATTAAATCATTCCGTTTCTAATCTAAATGCTAGAACAAATGGAACAAGTTCAGTACCTGGGAGTAGACTTGACGGAGAAGGATTAACCTATATCATTCAAGGTTCTCCAATTAAACTCAAACTTGTTTCTACTTTAGCAAGATTAATTGCTCAGCCTGACAGAATTAGTGCAAGAAGTCTTGATTTTAATTCAACAATCAATCAATCTGCATTATCAACAAAGCAACTGAAAATTGCAAAATTCGCTTATGATAGAGGATTTTTTGATATTCCTAAAAGAACTAGAATCTCTGATTTAGCAAGCGAAATTGGACTAGCTAGAGCCACCATCTCTGAACATTTAGCACGTATAGAATCAATATTAATGGATGACATTTTTTCATCATTTGATGAATCATATACAGATCCAAAATTGGTAAAGTCATTGATTGAAACTATTTCTCTTGAAGTTGAAAACGAGGACACGAATTTGGTTGATAATATGATTAATGTATTAAATGACATCAAAAAATCAATCAAATCACAAATTTCTGAAATGAAAAATGAAGAATTCGACCAAATAACTGATGACGAATTGATTCAAATGGCAGTTAAAGAGCACGAAGAAAATATTAGTTTTATTGATGAGATTGTTGAAGAGAAATTTAAGACAATGTCAAATTGATGGCATCATTTACAAGACACGAGGTTATAGTCTTGCTATGACGCGGACAGCGGACCTACTTAGACGCCTTTCCAAAGAAGGTGTTTTGGTTCCGCTGGAGGTTAAAAAAGCAATGCTAAATGTTGATTTAGAGGACTTTACAGATTATGATGTCGCTCCATTCTTTGCTGATAGGCCAGTTCCATATATCGAGTCAACTTCTGGTAACATCAAAACTATTTCAGCCCCTCATATGATTATTACATTACTGCATCATATGGAATTATCTAAAGGACAAGAGGTCATTGTCGTCGGATGTAAAGGTGGCTATTTAGCCGCCTTAATAGCCCAGATAGTGGGAGAAAATGGTAGAGTTAATGTTTTAGATCCATCATTAGAAGTAGTAAATCATGCCAAAGAAAGACTATCTCACTGGCCAACTGTGGATATAAGAAATATAGAAGATTTAGATATAGCACCAGTTGCTTTTCCAGGCGAATTTAATCGAGTGATTATGACTGGTCAAATTGAAGCCGTCCCAAAGTGGATAAAATCACGCATAGAAGATGGAGGTTTTGTTATAGCACCAATAGGTGACAGAAATTCTCAACATTTAATGAAGATTGAGTTGCAAGATGATATAGAACTTGAAACCGACCTAGGAAATGTGTGTTTTGGACCAATAGATGTTGATTCTACAAACAATAATCACCTACATCCAAAAGAACTTGCTGATTTGATTGAATTATCGATTGAAACTTGCGAGGAATTAGAAATTATCGATTCTGACGAGCTTAATAGTTTACAAGATTTAGTCGCTAAATTGAACAATTTACCAGATGACACACCTCCAATTGGCGAAGGAGGCATACCTGTATCAGAACATCCAATGGTCAAATTATTATGGCACTACTCTCCTTCATTTTTGAGATTGTGGCCAATAATTCAGGTGATGTTACATCCAATGATTACCAATTTTGACCTTAGCAAATGGAATGAATTTAGCGATGATGAAGAAATTGACTGGTGAGTAATTTGTCGAATAGATCTACATCCGTAATAAATAATCTCAAAAGTAAGGATGAAAGAAAAAGGCGAAGAGCAGTGAGAGAACTTTTTGAGATAGATGATGAAAATAATCTTTCAGCATTTATTTCATTGCTTGACGATAAAGATTCGTGGTACAGATCCAAGGCAATTGACGCATTTAGAACATGGTCGATTAGAAAAAATGTTTCCGATTTACAACCTCTAATAGATCACCACAATTTGAACTACAATAGAGTTGCTGCTAATCTTTTGGAAAATTTTAGAGCAGAAAACATTGACATTGTTAAGAAATTATTCTCCAAGGATGATTTGATTTGTCAAACAAAAGCTGCAGAATTTATTTTGAAAGCTGAAAATGAAAAAAAATTCTTTGATGCATTATTTACCAGTGGGGATGAAAAATTAAAAATTGTTGCACTAAAAAGCAAATATTCAGATAAAGAACATCTAATACAAGCAATAGATGATGAATCCATCAAAGTTGTTGAATATAGCATTAGCAAACTAATTGAATCGGATTATAACATTGATGATACGGTTTTAGATGATTTGATAGAAAGAGGCACTGAAATAAAATTGTTAATCTCTTATTTAGTTAGGAATAACCCAAAAAAATTAATTGAAAATATTAACAAAATCAACAATACTGAAACAAAGGTTCTAGTCAATGTTTTACAAAAGCATTGCCAAACTATAGATCATGAAATAATCAAGATGTTAAATGAAAATCAACAATATGTTATTGTTGGTAGGTGGTTACAAGGTAAAAAGGGAGATGCTGAAGACAAGTTACGCTGGGAGATTATCGGCAATGAAGAAGTTGATGAAATAGAAAGATGTCGATTAATTGAAAGATTATTTTCTCGTTGCCAAGAAGAGTCAATCAGATTAAAGGCCAAGCATATTTCAGAAAGTTCAACTAGTGATTTGATTAAAATTACAGCGCATAACCTTTCAACCGCCATCAATGGGGTGTAGTCATGACAAACAGTTCGGGTGTCAGTTTTACCATTGATGCCACAGATGGAGCATCTCGATATCTGCATGTTAGAGTATCTGTATCGCCGCCTTTCAATAGTAAAAAATTAATTCTAAAATTTCCTCGTTGGGTTCCTGGTTCATATTTCATAAGGGAGCCAATGCAATACTTAACGGGAATTAGTTGCAAACAAAACGGAAAAAATATTGACTTCAATCGAAAAGCTGTAGATTCTGTTGAGATTAAAATCTCTGATTTATCCAGTGATGTTGTCGTAGATTACAAGATACTTGGAATAGAACTATCAGTTAGATCTACTCATATAGATAGTAGTCATTTGCATATGATGCCCCCATTTACATTCTTACTACCTACTTCCGGAATTGACAAATCAAGAATGGATATGAAACATAAAATTATTCTTCATTGCCCAACGAAATGGACTCCTGCAACTCAATTAACTTCATCTGATTACAAAAGTGAAATTGATTCAATAATTGGAAACCAAGCAGATTGTTATGTATTCTCAGCACCAAATAGAGATGAATTGCTTGATGGAATAATGGAGGTAAACCCTAATGAAAATATTAGTTTCAAAGTAGATGGTCGTAGCCATATTTTGAAAATTTGGGATAGTGGAAATTATACAACAAACCAAAAGATGCTCGAGCGTTTTATCACAGACATGAAAAAAATAATCAAAGAATATCATGCATTATTTGGAGTACCTGTTTGGGGCGAATACGTAACTGTTCTACATCTTACTGAAAAATCAAGAGGAGGATTGGAGCATCTAAACTCTCAATCCTCTATGCTGCCAAGAATTTGTTTGATAGATGGTCATGATGATGAATACCGAGATTTAATCAGTTTATTCAGTCATGAATACATGCATCAATGGAATGTTAAGCGACTGAGACCAAAGAACTTCATCGATTATGATTTACAACAAGAAATTCATACAGACTTACTATGGTGGTTTGAAGGATGTACTTCATGGCTCGGAGATATGCTTTGTGTAAGATCTGGCGCATGGTCTGAAGAAGACTGGCGC
>DUKP01000010.1 GCA_013329295.1 Candidatus Poseidoniaceae archaeon | reverse complement strand
CAATGCTGTAACAATTGCCATTACCCCGAGCGGCATTAGATGTAATGCCCACATTTCCTCATATGCCTCATCGTGAGCGAGAACATTATCTTCCCCCCACCCAATTTCTGCCCACTCATCTCCATGAGTCATGCCCCATAGCGACATTAAAATCACTATGGAACCTAGGGCAATTAGCATATTCTTAGGCGTCAAGATTTCTTTTATATCCATAACATTAGCCGAATCAAATCGGAATATAATATTTCCATCTACGCCATATTATAAATTTAGGATTTCATTAGAAGAATTGATTATTCAACTCTTTCAATGACTCTGACGTGGTCTCCACGCATGTTAACAGTCATTGGTATTGGTTGGTCATACAATTCCATACTAACTTCTTCCTTAGAGTCTGAAACATTCAAAATACGTGCTTTTTCACCCTTGAAAGCGCCTGTGATAATTTCAACAATACATCCTACTTCAATACCAGAAGTTACAGCCTTTGGTTCAAGGTATGGCAAGATGTCAGCTAAAGGTGCTTCACCTGGCAATACGGTCTTAGCATTCTTCAATGGAGTTTGATTAATACCTCTGCGAGAGGTTGGATCTCTACCACCAGAGCGCCCAATCAACTTTTCAACGTGATATATAGCACTTGATTCAACAAATACATAGCCACGCATCCCTGTTGGATGTAAAATGGACATTATATCACCTTGAAGTGCTGTTAGAGAACCGCTACCGTGTAGTCTTGCATGCATCTCATCTGCGACTCTTTGCTCTGAGCCAATTGCAGTTTTTACGATGTACAAGAAGGAGCCAACTGAACCATACATTTCTCTAAACAGTGAATCAGCATTATCCATATCGATATTGGAAAAGATACAGTTGTAATTCTGTATTGCACCAGGGTCTACCCACTCATGCTCGCTGTATCTGCCAGTTGGAGTTACTTCATCAGAAGATGAAACTACCAAGATCGGCATTACATCGACCAAAGAACGACCCATATCTATACCGCGTTCTGGACCAGTGGAATGGAAATGTAGATTCTCTACAGGGATGCTGGTTGCCTCAGCAACTCTTGCTAGAACTTCTTCTTGGGTATCAGCAATACCCCATACACCATCCCATAGAGCAGGGAAATCATCATCGGATTTGTTTCTACGCAACAATAGCAATTTTTCTTCAAACCTTACAAACGCAACGAATGCTTCTACCATATATCTCACCCATCAAACTTAGTTTCCAATTCCAATTACGTCGTGGATTAACCAAGGGAAGAAGTTGTCCATTAGAACAAGTAGTCCGAAACCAATCGCACCTAAGACGAATAAGCCGATTCCACAAACTATACTGGTTTGCTTGAATTCTTGTGGCGAAGGCTTACGAGCCATTCGAATAATTCTAGCCCAAGAACCGCGTGAAATTCGTCTAAATTGGGACTCAATCCAGTCTTGACGGTCCTGAACTCTATCCTCGAAGGAACGCTTTTTCTCAGTTTCGTTGGACATGGTACAACCTCTGGCTTGTCACGCCAATTGCCTATCAAATATAATCGCGTCGGCTCACAAATAAAACTAATTTCCCCCATAATTAGCAAATTAACCCCTGCTAATATTGATGAGGTAGAGGTGTGGAAGCCCAACCAATGGCGGAGGCGGACCCTTACCGAGTACTTGGCGTTGGCAAAGATGCTAGTGACGCCGAAATCAAACGAGCGTTTCGCAAAAAGGCAAGGCAATTTCATCCAGATAGGAATCCAGATGATGCGGGTGCAGAGGCTAAATTCAAACAGGTTCAAGCAGCTCATGATAAAATCGGCACAGCTGAATCAAGGCGTGAATATGACCAACAACAGCAGATGGCTAATATGTTCGGTGGCGGTAGAGGTGGTGTCAATTTTGGTAATATGGGTGGCGGCTTTGAAGATGTACTCGGCCAGATGTTTTCTGGTGGCATGAGAGGAGGCATGGGTGGCAATCCATTTGGTGCCAGAAGTGGACATCGAACAACTTCTCAGCGAGCCTCTAGGCCTAAAGGTAGTGACATCAAAGTAAGTATCGATATCACGGTTGCTGAAGCCGAGCAAGGTGGGACTTTCTCATTCACTTTCAAACGCCTAAAACCAAATTCAATGGGAACAATGGAGCCAAAAACTGTAACCATGAAAACTAAACTTGAGCCTGGAGTTAAACACGGTACTATCAAACGCATGAAAGGGCAGGGTCACGACCATCCTGAAGGTGATGCTGGTGATGTATTATTGACTATTCGAATCGATGCTGGCGAAGGCCGCTACTGGGATGGTGACAATCTAATTCAAGAAGTCCAAACCGCTTACAGCACATTGATGCTTGGAGGTAAAGTCGAAGTGAAACTGCCATCTGGTAAACAAGGATTGTTGACTGTCTCACCAAATACCCGAGTTGGAGATCGTCGAAGGATGAGTGGAGCAGGCATTCAAGGTGGAGACCTAGACTTAGAATTCATTTTGCTTGAGAGTGAAGATTTGTCTGTAAAACAGAAAAAAGCTCTTGAAAAATTGCGAGAAACTGGATTGTGAGATTATGTCAAAGAAACACAATCGTCGCAACAAACAACCTAAGGGGCCACAACTAAGTGAAGGGGAGCGTTTGTGGAAGCGAATGTCTGTGGCTATTGGTGATAATCAAGAGTTATGGGAGAAATCTTGGGATGCCCAGTCGATTGCTGAACTAGTTATTAGAGCAGAGAATCTAAGTCAAAGATTCGCTAAAGAGCCAAAATCTGAACGCGTGTTTCGCGCCAAACTTGACCAATCGTTAGCAGAAATAAGAAAGCAAAATCAATTTTTTTCAACCGATAAAAAAAGGTCAGTAACTCTTCGGACAAAACAAGAAATTGATGAAATTAAAGCCTCAATAGACCTTTGGCAAGCATTTTTTCAGCGCCAAAGTAAATCAAAAGAATTGTTTCAAGGCCCACCAATATTAGAAAATGATGCTGATAAATCTCGATATTTAATTGTAGAAAATGCATGGCTTGCAATGATTAATGGCAAGAAAATGCCAAGTGAATTATCGCTCAATGATGAGGGTTTAACACGATGGGGAAAGTTCGATCTGGAAAGAGAAATCAGTAAATTTGCCGACGCAAGATGTGGTTTTAGATTTCAAGATTCAATGCCAAGCATTACTTTGTTACTTTTACAAAACCAAAAAATTACCATTGCTGAATTACTTGATTTAAGATTAGCTGCAAGAAAGCGAGATGGCCGTAACCCTTTCCCGAGATATTATGATGAACAATTAGTCGAGCACAGCAATTTGCAATCTGAAGTAGATGGTGATTCAGCAGTCAAAGATGGAAGAGAAGATTTGCGTCATCTGCCCTTTGTTACTATCGACCCAAATGATGCAAAGGACTTTGATGATGCTGTTTGTTTGATAGAAAAAGATGGTGTTTCAACCCTTTGGGTAGCAATCGCTGATGTTGCTCATTATGTTCAGAAAGACACTCGTCTAGATAATTCTGCAAGAGCAAGAGCAACTTCGGTTTACTTGCCACATACTGTGCTTCCAATGTTACCACCTCGTTTGGCTGATAATTTATGTTCGCTTAGGGAAGATGTAGATCGGTTAGCGATGGTAGTAGCCATGGAATTGAATAAAGATGGAGAAATTGTAGATTCAAAAGCCTATGAAGCAGTAATTAGAGTTACTCAAAATCTAGCATATGAAGACGCTATTGGCAATGATAAATTCGCTAATATGTTCGCGCTAGCAGAAAAATGGCAAGCAAGAGAAGTTAGATTGAACATTTCTAATGCTGAAATGCGACCTAGAATATTACCAGATGAACAGATCAAAGTCTTGGTGAAATGGCCAACCGATGCTACAAGAATGATCGAGTCCTTCATGGTTGCAACCAATGCATGTGTTGGACATATGCTTGGCAAGGCTGGCGCTCCACTACCTTGGCGATGTCACGCACCACCCGACTCTACTGAAGTCAAAGAATTGAATGCAAAATTAGCAGCTTTGAAAGTTGATATTGAGTTGCCAATGCCATCACTAAAAACTCATGGCCAATCTGATTCTGAGGAGCTATCAAACCTCTTAGGAGCATGGGCAAATACTACAATTGAGGCTTTACCAAAACAGGTTGAAAGCCCTGCTAAATCATCAGATGTCGCACCATACTTATCCAATGTGCTGGACCCTGATGCCCGACAAGATATTCTTGATTCATTGATGGTTGCACAAAATAAAGCCTCAAGTCTTGATGATACTACAAGGCGAATCGTTGACCAAGGTTTGTTCCAATTGATGCAACGGGCGAATTATTCCACGGAAAATCTAGGCCATTTTGGTCTAAATTTAGATGCTTATGTGCACTTTACCAGCCCGATTAGAAGATATCCGGATTTGGTGGCACATCGTCAATTAAAGGCGATTATTAAAGGACAAGATTGGCCACATGACGAGGAGGAAACCACTAAAATTTCCGAACATTGTAGCAACCAATCTGTGCTTGCAAAATACATTGAATGGGAACTGGTTGCTAATGCCTATCATATTCATCTGTTAAGGGGTGGTGAAATTGATTCTACCTCAGAAAATATCTATCCTTCAGTAATTGAAAAATCGTGGCCTGCAAGAATTGTTGGCCTTAGAACTCCTTGGGTATTTTTGGACTTGAACGATGATGGGGCAATACAAGGACGTATGCATCTTCGCCAAATGGGTTCAAAGCAACGACTTAATATTGATGAAAATGGACTTGAAGTTAGAAGTGCTGAGCCAGATCAAAATGGTGATTTTAGATTGATTGCTAAATTAGGTCAAAAATACCCTTGTAGGCTACGAGGTATCGATATTTGGAGTGGTTCTTTGGACCTTGCTCCGAAGTAATTTTGTAAAATAAAATGGTTTATATTGATTTGAATAATGTGCGGTGTAGAAATGACTGGCGATTTGTTAAGACTTGATGTTGGCGGCATGAGTTGTGCTGCCTGCGTTGCTTCGGTAGAGAAAATCGTTGGAAGCGTTGACAGCGTCAAGGCTGTCGCAGTGAACTTGGCGCTAAACTCTGCTAGTATTCAACTTAACAAATCACCAACTGAGGAAATAGTTGATGGAATTATTGAGGTGGTAAATCAAGGCGGTTTTTCAGCAACACGACAAAGTGAATCTGAACCTCTCAGAGAACGTATGGCTCAACAGGTCACTGATGAAGGCCGTAAGGCTGGGCTTGCACTATTGCTTGCCTTACCAACAATTTACCTAACTATGTTTGCAGATGACATGGGTGGATTTGCGGGCTTTGATGCTCGGCTTTTCTATGCCTTAATCATGACTTTACCTGTTTATTTTTGGTCTGGTATGTCTTTCCATACCAACGCTTGGAAATCAATTCGGCGTGGTACTGCAAACATGGATGTGCTGATTCACTTAGGGACTAGTGTAGCATTTTTTTGGTCCTTAGCAGTGGTTTTGGCTGGAAATTTTTCGCAGATGCCAGAAATCTTCACTAATGCAGAACATGTCTTTTTTGATGGTGTTGTGTTCATAATCGGTTTTGTATTGCTTGGCAATTATCTTGAAGCGGCTGCTAAATTGAAGGCAACTGATGCAATTCATTCACTGATGAGTTTGCAGCCAAATCAAGCCAGAATTGTCGCCGAAGATGACTATACTGAAATGGTTTCAACCACAGTTGTGAAGTCGCAAAGTTTGATCAAAGTACTAACCGGTGAAACAATACCAATAGATGGAATATTGGAGGATTGTAAAGCAAGTATCGATGAATCTACCATGACTGGTGAAGCCTATCCAATTAGGAAGAAAAGTGGAGAGGAAGTCTATGCGGGCACTATTGTACTTGATGGAACAATATTCGTTCGAACAACCAAACTTGCTGATGATTCATTGATTTCTAATATTATTCGATTGGTTGAAGATGCTCAAGCCGGAAAAGCACCAATTCAGAAATTGGTCGACAAAATATCAGCAATATTCGTTCCAGTCGTCGTACTACTGGCAATTATTGGAGGCTTATTTTGGTCAACTATCGGCCACACTTGGGTAGATAATCCAATGAATTCAGGATTTGAGTTAGCATTGATGGTCATCATTTCTACCCTTGTAATTGCTTGCCCATGTGCATTAGGATTGGCGACGCCAATTGCTCTGGTTGTTGGTACTAGTGTTGGCGCAAAGCATGGTCTACTAATCAAAGGAATCGATGCTCTAGAGTCGGTTCACAAATGTGATGTGATGGTTGTTGACAAAACCGGTACTGTTACGTTGGGCAGACCAAAGGTCAGTCATATCGAAATTCTTGATTGTGAAGTTAAAGAAATCCTTTCCATAGCTGCTGCTCTTGAACAAGAATCTAATCATCCATTATCTGCAGCAATTATTACTTCATGGTCAAATGTCACCAAAGAAAAAGTGTCAATTAGCGATATTCGAACTATGCCTGGCATGGGCATGGTTGGAGAGTTTGATGGCCAAATAGCAGCAGCAGGTAATCAAGAATTGATGGCTGAATGTGGTGTTGAATTCAATACAGAATTAAATCAGAGCATAGAAAAAGCGACCAGTAAAGGTTCCTCAATGGTATTTGTTTGTATTGGGTCCCGTCTTCTTGGTTGGATCGAATTCAGCGATTTAGTAAGAGATACTTCTTCCTTGGCCGTTAAGCGTGCTAAGCAAATGGGTATAGAAGTGGTAATGTTGACTGGAGATAATCAACAATCTGCGGCCACAGTCGCTGAAAAAGTTGGCATAACAACGGTAATTGCTAATGTTAAACCAGATGAAAAGGTTGGGGAAATTAAATCTCTACAGAATGATGGCAAGAAGGTAATTATGGTTGGCGATGGAATCAATGATGCTGCAGCTCTAAGTGTTGCTGATGTTGGAATCGCGATGGGTGCAGGTTCTGACATTGCTCTTGATGCTGCAGACTTTGTGCTTATTCGTAACGATTTGATCGATGCTGTTTCATCTGTTGAACTTGGTAAGGCCACCATGCGTAGAATTAGAACCAATCTTGCTTGGGCTTTCTCTTACAATACTCTTGGAATTCCATTGGCTTTGGGAATCATGTTGCCTGTGACTGGTTTCTTGTTGCCCCCAGCATTCGCTGCTGCTGCGATGGCACTCTCTTCAGTAAGTGTAGTTACTAACTCCCTAATCTTACGATGGTGGAATCCGGTTAAAATTTGAAATTTGACATACAAAGAGATAAATGTCACTATAATGACAGTTTATCATGAGTGAAAGAGTTCACAAATTATCAATCCAAGGCATGACTTGCGGTGGTTGTTCGAGTAGAGTGAAAAGGGTTCTTGAGCAAAATCCAGAAGTTGTTAATGCCAATGTATCTTTTGAATCTAATTCTGGAGTCATTACAACAACAGAAAAATTGACCGCTGAGCATTTAATTATCATAGTCAATAACGCTGGTTTCGTAGCATCTGAGTAAGCGTTTATTTGAAATGATAGAGATGACGCCATTCCCTTTGCGCGGGGATCGCCCAGCTTGGTCAACGGCGGTGGGTTTAGGTCCCATTCCTTATCGGTTCGCAGGTTCGAATCCTGCTCCCCGCACCATGATTTTATTCACCTGTATTCTATATGTCCTAAATGTTAATTGGCTATCATAATTTTTCTTGCCACTATGAAGAGACCCATTGCTCTACTATTTTGCCTGCTGATGATTACAATGCCCATGGCTGGGTGCTTCGGAGGAGGAGATGATTCCTCTGATACTCCGGATGAGAAATTAGATGATT
>DUKP01000163.1:611-4539 GCA_013329295.1 Candidatus Poseidoniaceae archaeon | reverse complement strand
CATAATTTCATGATTACCACGTCTGCTACCAAATGAGTTGAAACTACGTTTCTCAACCCCTCGCTCGATTAGCCATTGACCAGCTGGACCACTCTTAGGGAACGAACCAGCAGGTGAAATGTGATCGGTAGTAATTGAATCTCCTAACTTCAACAAGACCTTTGCTTGTTCGATTGAAGCAATTGGTTCTGGCTGAGCACTCAAACCTGAAAAGAAGGTTGGCAGTCTAATGTAAGTAGACTCATCATCCCAAGGATATAGTGGACTTGAATCTGCAGGAATTGAGTCCCATCGTGGCTCGTTCATTGCATCTGCATAACGTTGTCTAAACATATCTGGAGTGATTTTTGACAGAGCAACAGCTAATTCATCTTCGGAAGGCCAAACTTCAGAGAGCATTACTGGAGTCCCATCGCTCGAGTAACCAAGTGGTTCGGTGTTCAAATCTATTTCCAAATTTCCAGCAATTGCATATGCAACAACTAGAGGGGGGCTGGCCAAGTATGAGGCCTTGACTTTACTATGCACTCTACCTTCGAAGTTTCTATTTCCTGATATTACTGAACCAACTATCAATCCAGATTCCTCTATTGCATTATCAATTTCCTCTGGCAATGGGCCTGAGTTGCCAATACATGTTGTACATCCATATCCAACTACATTGAATCCCATATTGTTGAGCTCCTCTTGTAAGCCTGTGGCTTCATAATACTCAGTTACTACTCTGCTTCCCGGCGCAAGAGAAGTTTTTACCCATGGTTTTACCGTCAATCCTCGCTTTCTTGCATTGCGTGCTAAGAGCCCAGCAGCAAGCATTACTCCGGGGTTAGATGTGTTGGTACAGGAGGTTATTGCAGCTATAACTACATCTCCATGATTTAGATCAAATTTTTCCCCCTCAAGTTCAACTATTGCACTATTAGACAAGTCTTCCTCGCTTAAGCCATGACCTTGATGGCCTAATTCTGCAGTCAATGATTCTATGAAATGATTCTTCATATCAGCAAGGTCAACTCTGTCTTGAGGTCGCTTAGGACCTGCAAGAGCGGGTTGGATTGTGTTCAAATCTAATTCAAGTAATGATGTGTACGATTTTTCAGCAGAGGAAATATCATACCACAATCCTTGTGCTTTACAGTATTCTTCAACGCCTGCAATAGCAGATTCATCCCGACCGGTAAGGCGCATATACTCAAGAGTCCTATCATCTACTGGGAAAAATCCGCAAGTAGCACCATATTCTGGCGCCATGTTAGCAATTGTGGCTCGGTCTGCCAAAGTCAATGCAGCCATTCCAGTGCCAAAGAATTCAACAAATTTACCAACTACGCCGTGTTCTCTTAGCATCTCAACTATTCTCAACGTCATATCAGTAGCCGTAACTCCTGGTTGTAACTTACCTGTTAATCTAACACCAACAACATCTGGCGCTAACATGTAAATCGGTTGGCCAAGCATAACTGCTTCCGCTTCAATTCCACCAACACCCCAACCAAGAACACCAAGTCCATTGATCATAGTAGTGTGTGAATCAGTTCCAACCAAAGTATCGGCTAACCATACGCCATCTTCCTGCCTAGCAACACTTGCTAAAAATTCCAAATTTACTTGGTGAACAATCCCTCTAGAAGGTGGAACTACTTGGAAATCTTTGAGAGATTTCTGACCCCATTTCAAGAAGGTATATCGCTCCATATTTCTTTCATATTCAATGTCTAAATTCATATCCAGAGCATTTTGAAATGCTCCAGACACATCCACTTGAACAGAATGGTCGATTACTAAATCCACTGGAACCTGTGGATTTACTTTTTCTGCATCCCCACCCATTTCGACCATTGCATCTCTTAAAGCAGCTAAATCAACCACTGCTGGCACTCCAGTAAAGTCCTGTAGAATAACTCTTGATGGTCTAAAAGGAATCTCGCCACGCTCACCATTGGCTTGCCATCCTGCAATATTTCGAACATCTTGTTCGGTTACTAAAAAACCATCATTGCCTCTTAGAGCGCCCTCTAAAAGAATCCTAATTGAATATGGTAAATGCGATGTGTCAATACCATTCTCATCTAAACCGGAAATAGAAAAATAATGCCCTCCAACGGAAAGTTCCCGTTTGGAGTTGAAGGTGTCAACGGTCGCCATGACTACAGCGAAATCAAAGACATCTATCAATGAAACGCTTCAAGTTAAATCTTGACTCACCAGAAGTACCACCATGGTGTGTCTTCTCCACCATTGGTAGTCACACTGACTAAGGTTACAGGGTTGTTTGGAACATCATTTGGGCCCGTCTCAATCTCGCTAATTGAGGTTACATGCTCGCAACCATCACTAATATCGCCAAACACCGTGTGAACTCCATCTAACCAATCTGGCGTACTGTCTTCAGGAATAAGGAAGAATTGGCTACTTCCAGTGTGGGCAGGAGGTTTCTTGGCCATCGAGATTGTACAAGGGTTATGGATTAAACCATTATCTGCTTCATCGGGGATTGTATAGAAGGTTTGTCCTCCGGCACAATCTGCAGCGTTATCCATCGCTTCACCATCACAGTAGCCATACCATTTAGCAGAATAACCTCCTTGACCATTACCAAATTGGAAGTCGCCACCTTGAATCATGAAATCATTGATAATTCGATGAAATTGGGTGTTGTCATACATTCCATCTGCCGCAAGAAGGTGGAAATTTTCAACATGAATAGGTGCACTTTCAGGCGCCAAATCGATGGTGATCACCTCATCTTTGAACAAACCATTTGCATCTGTCCATGTCAATCGCATCTTTGCCTCGGTTGGCAAATCTGTCGGCGGAGTATATGTTGCAGCCTTTAGGAGCAATAGAGCCACTGTAATGGCGCCAATAAGAGCCCCAATACCGGCTAGAGTTGGAGTTCCATCATTGATTAACCGAGGCATTGTTGTTTCTTTGATGCGCTTTTCTTGCATTTCATTGAGCAATTCGTTGTAAGCAGAATTGCTGGTCTTATCTCGAGGGGCTTTCTTTACCGCATCCCTCAAGAGTGATGCAGCCTTACGATATTCAGAACGTGAATCTTTCTTCTTGGCGATTGCCCAAGTAGCTTCACCGGCAATTCGTAACGTTGTGGCCTTCTCACCACTTGCATCCATTTCTCTAAGTAAATCAAGACACCCCTCTGCATTACCTTTAGCAAGCATTTTTTCGGCTTTTTCCCACTTTTTGTCAAAATCTTCGGCTGCCATTGAGCACCCGAGTATGCAAGTAGTTTTGAGTTTCACTATCAAAAAATTACCATAAATTTAGTTGTTTTTCAAACAACATATTCAAAGAGTGTATGCCAACCCCCAAGGCTAAGGGCGGGGGAAACTGCTCTAGGAGATTTAATCCGATGGAAAGCATTGTCAATGATTTCACAATAAATATCGCAACAGCAAATGGAACTGGTTCACAATCAGCAAATCTGATTTTACTTCAATCATTATTTGACATGGGAGTTCCTGTCAGCGGGAAAAATCTGTTCCCTTCTAATATCTCTGGACTACCAACTTGGTACATCATTAGATTATCCGACCATGGTTATCAAGCACCAGGTAATCGAACTAATATTCAGGTTTTGGTAAATCCTGCAACTTGGGTCGAGGATCTAGCAGCATTAGAGCCAGGCTCAGTTGTGGTTTGGAATGAGAATTCCAAATTAGAAATGGACCGAGATGATGTTGTTTCTTATCCTATTCCAATGACTAAAATTGCACGAGGTATCAATCCAAAACTTGCAAAATTGATTACCAATATAGTCTATGTTGGTGCTCTTGCAGAAATCCTTGGAATCGAACAAAATGCGCTCGAATCGGCTGTTGCAAAGCAATTCAAGGGCAAAGCATCAGCTATTGAACTGAATACTAATGCTTTACAATTAGGAAGAGAATACTTTAGAGATAATTTG
>DUKP01000163.1:0-256 GCA_013329295.1 Candidatus Poseidoniaceae archaeon | reverse complement strand
CGACCCATATCATGTTGAATCGAGGGAAATTGAAACTCCTCAATTCTTTATTGAAGGTAATGAAGCAGTAGCGCTTGGCTCCCTGTTTGGTGGTGCTCAATTACTATCGTGGTACCCGATTACACCTTCATCCTCTCTTGCCGAGAGTATAATATCCTGGATTCCAAAAATCAGAACTAACGATGATGGTGAAGCTACTTGCGCAGTAATTCAAGCCGAAGATGAGCTTGCAGCAGCCGGCATGGTGCTCGGAGCA
>DUKP01000145.1 GCA_013329295.1 Candidatus Poseidoniaceae archaeon | reverse complement strand
CCTTGCTGATTTGATGAACCTGCTTGGAATGGACATGCATCCTGCTCATTGAGATTAATTGACTCAACATATTCTCCTGGCCAATTTTCCGGCCTATCTAACCATGTCGAATTCCCCCAATTATCACCTAATCCATCGCCATCAAAATCTGACCACTGAAGGGGATTTTGTGGGAATGCATCAGCACCATTTCCTGAATCCCAAAAATTATCGGGATCGGAATATCCATCCTCATCATAGTCATAACATCCTTGTCTATCAAATATCGAATCTCCTGATGTGTCAATACAATCATCTGCATTAACGCCTTCTTGATTATCACCAAAACCATCTCCATCCGAATCTAACCATTGTGATGGTTCGAAATCGAATGCGTCATCGACATTTGCCCAGCCATCACCATCATTATCTAAACATCCAATTTTCCCATTAGCAGATGAATTACCGAATTGTAAAGGGCATGTATCGGTATCATCAGACCAAGTATCTCCATCTGAATCAGCACATCCTTGTTCACCTTGAGTTGAAGTCCCGTAATAGGTTGGACAGTCATCAAATGAATCATCAAATGCATCGCCATCATCATTCAAGTCTTCATCACTATCTCGGCAACCATCACCATCCATATCTGTAATAGAATCTGAAATCCATGTTGGTCTTGGTGGATTATAGGATGTTCTTGGACAATTGTCATTCACATCAAGGATACCATCATTATCATCATCATTATCTTCCGGATGATTATCCTTACATCCATCATTATCCCAATCAGTTGAATTAGATGGATTATTGAAATCTCTTGTACTAGTCCATCCAGTTTGACTATTTCGAGGGCAATTGTCTGGAAAGTTGTCTGTGATTCCATCGTTGTCATCATCAGAATCACATGCATCCCCTTCAGAATCTAAATCAGTATTCTCTTGACCAGGATTTGGAGTATTTGGACAGTTATCATCTTCATCAGCAACACCGTCACTATCAGCATCTAATACAGCAATAGTTGTTGTTAGCCAAATATAAGGTACCAAAACTGATGTGCTTTGACTTGGAGCGTTTGAACTTCCAAAATCAATAGTGCTATTGTAATTACCTGCTACCAATAATGCCCCATTAGGCATCAATGCAATGTCAGAAAGTTGATCATTTGTTGAACTACCAGCATCAAATAATGCAACTTCATTACCATTTGAATTAAATGTTACAACTACCGAATCATTGAATCCCCGAGTAGAAAATGATTGACTACCGAATGACAGAGAGCTTTGAGATGAAAGCCCAAGTATAGTGTACCCTGTTGCTTCATCATATTGAACAGCAGAACCAGTATCATAACTTGAACCTCCTACTGATTTGGCCCATTGCCAAGCACCATTAGAACTCATACTTGCAACAAATGCATCATCTTCTCCTGCACTATTCAATTGGGTGCCAATTGTAACACTACCCGAAAATGAACCAGACATGTACAAATTGTTTTGACTATCTACATCAATACCGGTAACCAATGAATTACCACTTCCAGATGTTGCATATGCTGATTGCCAGATGCCCGATGAACTAATTTTGGCTAGGCCAATTGGAACTTCGTTTATCCCTGCATTAGCAGTTACACTACCAAATGTCATACTGACCTCAAAAGTAGTGGAAATCCAAACATTGTTACTATTATCTGCAACCATACTATTGACTACCTGAAAACCTTGACCTCTAGCATCATCAATCCATTCACTGAAACCTGAATTGGAATATTTGGCAACAAATATTTCTGCATCATTCAAATCTAATTGATTACCATTTATTCCATCACCACTATTACCTGCATCTGTATTGCCAAGGAAAAAGCCACCTATAGTTACTGCATTATTTGAATCTGTAGTGATTGAAGTACTTTGAATCCAATCAATAGAAGTAACTAATGTCCCATCATAATCACCATTACCCCGTAAAGCCTCAGCCCAGACCCATTGGCCATTAGATGAGAGTTTTGCTACCCATGTGTCAAAATACCCAGTAGATGTTAAGGAAATACTGCCAAATGAAATTGACTCATAGAATCTACCTGTTGCAAAAATATCGCCATTAGGTGCGACTGAAATATCAGCAATATCTACCTCGGCAAAACTTGAAGTCCCGGTAACCGTAACTTTTTGTATCCATTGCCAATTTCCATTAGCATCGCCTTTTGCTATCCATGGTTCTATATTTTGACTTGAAGTAATACTCTGTGATCCCAAAGACATTGTTGTTGAACCACTCATTATTCCAGCAACTATAACTTCATTGTTATTTGAACTTTCAACTGAGGTTAATACAACAGGGTTTGCAGCACTAACCGAAGAAGACCAATCATTGGAGTTTTTTGATACAAAATAATCGATTGATGAATTACTATCATCGAGTATTGAAGATTCTTCTAAGTCTCTATTGTCCATTACTGAGTGAAAACTCATTGTTAAAAGAGTAAAAATCGTAAGAATAATTGCCACTGAATTAATCAATTTCGTAGTACTCATGACTCAGACCGTGTAGATGTAGTCATAGGAAGGAAATGAAACCTTCCCACGATTGATAGTTTATCACTCAATGTTTGAGTCGAGTGATAAAATTTCGCTATCTCCGCCTTCTATAACGGTAATAGTTGATACTGCAAATGGCTTTCCACATGCAATACCAAGTTCACGATTGACCAATATTGCTCTGTGTTTAATTACACTAGGATGGTTTCCGTGCAAATTATCAATATATTCCTGAGGGCAATTCGCTGCAAGGATGACTAGTTTCGCCTCCCCTGAAGCACATGCATCCAGTGCTTGTCTTTGTCCAAATAACAGTTTTCCTGTTGATATTGCTGTCTTTAATTGTCTACTCAAATCCATATTTTTTTCCTCCATACTCCACATTGTTTCTCATGGTTGGAATAATCACTCCTCTGGGATGTAGTACAATTCTACACTACCTGTTCCAAGGGAAATTGGTTGACCTACAATGATGTTTTCTGCAACACCAGTAAGTTGGTCTCTCTCACCGATAATACCTGCTTTTAGCAAGTGGTTAACTGTAACTTCGAATGCAGCTCGTGCAAGGATACTGTGCTTTGTACCTGAAACACCGTGTCGCCCTATCGCTCTTACTTCACCTTCTGAAGTCATTACATCGGCAACTAATAACAAGTGTCTAACATCGACTTCAAGTCTCGCTCCATCTAGAGTTGCTTGTAATTCGTTAATGATTGCTTGTCTAGCAGCTTCAATACCTAGATATTCGTAAATCTCAATAATGTTGTTAGTATATGTTCTACTTCGATCAATTGTTTCAATTTCACTTACTCTAGAAAGATTTGAACCGATTGTGGATAAATAATATTCACCAGTTTTGTCATCAAGTTGTACATTAGCTCTCTCGACATTAGGAATACCCTTTAATCTCAAATCTCTAATCTTCTCTTCAAGTTGTAAAAGCATAGTGTATGATGGCGGGTTTTCAGCAAGTTCTGCCAAATCTTCCTCTGCATGGACACCTGGAATCAAAGTTAACTTGGAAGGATTCTTTTCCTTGTCAGCCTGTACATATAATCTAGTTGCTTTTTCCAACTTGTCCTTAACTTCTGCAGGAGTCATATTTTTCTGCTTCAAATTAGTCTTGTTTAATTTTAGAACAAGTCGTCTTTGTGCAACATCGGTCTCAAGGCTAGCAATGTTTACAGTTGTAGTAACTTCGATTGCTGCAGCCAACTTTTGAGCTTCCTCTGCAGATTCTTTCTTATCCGGATGTAGTCTAATTGTCATAGTTGGAGTTTGTGGGACTTTTCTAGCGTCAACAATTTCAATAATCCTTGGTAGACCTTGTGTTACGTTAACAGTTGCAACACCCGCATAGTGGAAAGTACGCATAGTCATCTGGGTTCCTGGCTCACCAATTGATTGAGCAGTAATGATTCCTGCTGCTTCATAAGGGTCGATACTTGCTCTCTTTAGAGCAAAAATTGCCTCTTGAACGACTTTCTTTGCTTGTGGCTTAGTTAATTTCTTTTTATCTCTTGCATGAATTGCCATTGTCAAATCATGTAAAATACGATTAGTAAATCTCCTTGAACCTGATTCTTCAACCGCAGCAACAATACTCTTGTAAACAGGATCATTAGATAATTCATCCTCAAGTCCAGTCAATTTTGCATCTACATTGTAAACATCGATGTCTGCTGTAGTTTTTACTCTTGAGCGTGCTCTTGACTTTTTACCAGTTCTACTTAGTCTAACTGAGGTAACTGGGCCAATTGCTTCATTATTTGCGAGTTTGTTTTTCTGATTTGCTCCATCAATAATACCTTTGATTTGAGTAGCAGTCTCTGAATCGGTTTCACAAATTTGAGCAATGTTTTCAGTAGGAAGAATCTTAACATCGTCCCACTTTCTATCATCTGCTAAGATATGAGCAAAGTTTTCTGCGATTCCTAAATCCATTAGCTTCTTCTTAGTTGCACTCTTAACTACCATCAGATTTCACCTCCTTGTTCATCAGAACCTTCAAATTCCCAGCCACCCATGTCGTCTTCACTTTCTTGTCTTTCTCGAGAATCACGTTTGACAACTGTAGCACCTTCAGTACCCAATGCTTCATCAACAATTACATCGATATTGAATGGAGATCCGTGTACACCTCTGGAAGGGTCGATTCCGTCTTCACCATAACTAAATTGAATAATTCTGTTTGCAGTGTTCCTAACTGAAAGCATTTCATCATCGTATACTTTCAAGTCATCCATAGCGTTAATTAGTCTTCTTTGCATATAACCGGACTTAGCAGTACGAACCGCTGTATCTACCAAAGACTCTCTTCCTGAGACTGATAGCATAAAGAACTCTGTTGGCTCAAGTCCACGCTTGAATGAGTTAGAGATGAAACCTCTATCTAGAGCGCCACGACCTCCTCGCTTGAAGTGAGCTAATACTCTATCATGGTAACCTCTTTCCAATCTCTTACCACGAACCTTTGCTTGGCCTATGGAACCAGCCATCATAGTTAGGTTATCCATCGAACCTCTAGCACCAGAAATCGCCATGTTAACTGCTGCGTTGGTCGAACCAGACTGATTTAGTTCATCTTTAGCAATGTCACCAGCCTTTTGCTTACCTTCATCAAGCATTACCATGATGTTTTCTTCCAAAGTCTCACGTGGAGTTCTACCTGGACGGGTCTCGTATCCTTTACCATCCTTGCCAAAGGCTTCCAATTCATCCTCAACTAATTTTCTTGCATCAGCATTTGCTTTCTCAATTGCAGCTAATGATTCAGGAGATAGGTCCTCATCGTCTATACCAGTGGTAAATCCTAATGCAGTACATGCTGCAATAGAGAGTTGAGTGAAATCATCAAGGAACTTAGCGCCCTTTTCAGGACCATTGGTTTGTACAATTGCGTCAAGTAACCTTCCGTCTTCAGCACCAATTGCTCTCTTGTCTAAAGTTCCATCAACACTACCGTCCTTGACAACAACATCATCATTTGATCTACTTCTAAATCGAAGATGGATATTATCTGGAATAATTAGAGAAATAATATCTTGGCCTCTGAAACTATCTTTGCCATTCTCATCTTTGACAATCTCAGGCAATAAACCAGTCCAACCAATATTTCCAAGCATCTCAAGTCCATGTTCTACTGAAATCAATGTTCCAGGCCTAGATAGTAGGTAAGCACCAGAAATGTGGTCATGAATACCACCAATTACCGCACCACCATATCTTGGAGTCAAAATATGTTCTTGCACTCGCATTAGAATCTTAGCTTCTGCTCTTGCTTCTTCTGACTGAATAACGTGAAGATTCATTTCATCGCCGTCAAAGTCAGCGTTATATGGAGTACATACTGCTAAATTGAATCTAAAAGTATGTCCTTGCATAACTCTTACTTCGTGAACCATCATGGACATTCTGTGTAATGATGGTTGTCTATTGAAGATAGCAACATCACCATCAATTAAGTGCCTCTCAACTAGCATACCAGGCTTAGGATTACCATCTCGGTCGAAAGTTGACAGTCTGTCCTCAACAGAGGTTCTTTCGCCCCATTCATCAGCAGGACTGCCACAGTGAGGACAAGTAATCTCCAAATGTTCTGGAATTGGATCTGAAGTAACTTTGTCAAGTTGCTCTAACTCCCACATCCATTTGTAATGCAGAATTGCTCTTGGGTCATCCTTTTCTAATGCATTTCCATTGATATCTTCTCCTCTAAGGTTAGCAACAGTTGAAGCAACATCAGCAACATAATTAGTTTCCTCAATACTTGGATCAGCAATAGATCTGCTAATCTCCTTTTTGATTACCAATCCGGGTAAGAAGTTTGGAGCAGGCATTACTTTATTCAAGTCTGGTCTTAATGTGGTCTCATCTGTACATTCTGGATTATGACATCTAAAACCAGCATTGATAAATCTGCTTCTTGCATTAATTCGAACTCTTCTCTTGTCACCACGAATAATGTAGTTTACACCTGGGTGCACATCAGGACCTCTAAGAATCATCTGTCGCATTTGCTCTCGATTCCTCATAGTTACTCGGATTGGAACTGTTAGTTCTCTAGCAATCTTTTCAGGGACCCCAACTTCATTGACACCAAGATATGGGTCAGGTGAAATTACTGATCTGGCACAGAAGTTTACACGCTTTCCTGATAGATTACTTCTAAATCTTCCTTCCTTACCTTTCAATCTTTGAGTAAGTGTCTTCAAAGTTCTACCTGAACGGTGTCTTGCTGGTGGAATACCTGAAGTTTGATTATCAAAGTAAGTTGTTACGTGGTATTGTAGCAATTCCCACAAGTCTTCAACAATAAGTTGAGGTGCACCAGAATCTCTGTTTTCTCTAAGCCTTTGATTGATACGAAGGACGTCAACTAACTTGTGAGTCAAATCGTCTTCTGAGCGATCACCGCTGTCTAGGGTAATAGATGGTCTAACAGTAATTGGTGGAACTGGTAAAACCTTCAAAACAGTCCATTCAGGTCTGTTTTGTGTATGCATACCAATAAAGATTAGATGTTCTAATGGAATACTGCTCAACCATTCTCTAACATCCCTAGGGTTAAGTTTTCTCTCCGTTTCCTTACCAGCACCTTGAGTCTCTAACTTTTCCTTGAATGTAGTTGGTTTGTCAAGTGTAATCTTACCTTGAGCCGCTCCACAGTGCATACAGACTTTTCTCTTAGCACCTGAAGTTACCTTCTCAATTTCTTTAATGATTTTTGAGAATTCTGTTGAACCTACACCGTGTTTCAAAATAATATCACGTACTCTTGTACGATAGTAATCTTGTTCACTTAATTCAGGATTTGAAGGGTGAGTATTTTTCTCATCGTGCAACAAAATCTTGCTGCAAGAATTACAAGTTGCCTTTAGTGCGGTCTTGATAAGCCCAACAAAACCAATGTGAATTACTGGAAGTTCAAGTTGAATATGACCAAAATGCCCTGGGCTTTCATCATACTTGCAATTGTCAGTAGGACAAACAAGTCCTGGCTCAATTACACCCATATGAGGGTCCATCAAACCTTGTCTATATGCATGACCATCATCCTTGTAAGTATCAGCAGTCTTAACTTCTACAGCTGACATCTTTCTAATTTCATTAGGGTCCATAAGACCAAATCTAATACTAGCGATTCGCTTTGGTATAAGGGTTGTAACTCTGCTCATCTTCGATCCTCCAGTTCTAATCTCATGGCCACACCTAAACTCTTCATCTCATCTAACAACAACTTGAATGCATAAGATGTTTGCACCTTGTAAACTTCAGCGCCATCTCCATGAATCGGACTTACATATGTTCGACGCTTTGGATCATACCAAGCAAGATGCCCAGATTGGGCACAGACATACATGTCGATACCATCGGATTCATCCAGCAATCTGTCTTTAATGACCATTGATGCACCGTGAGCAATCAAACAGTCACGTTCCATCTCACCAAACCTCAGTCCACCTTGTCGGGCACGACCTTCGGTTGGTTGACGTGTCAAAATTTGAACACGTCCTCTTGAACGGGCATGTATCTTTGAACTTACCAAGTGATGTAATCTTTGGTAGTAAATACATCCAATGAAAATCTCTGCTGGATATGCTTGTCCAGTTTCACCATTAATCATAGTTTCACGTCCAGAGTGAGCGAATCCATTTCGAATTAGACCATCTCTTAGACTTCCTTCCTTCTCTCCTCTAAATGCA
>DUKP01000182.1 GCA_013329295.1 Candidatus Poseidoniaceae archaeon | reverse complement strand
CTTTCACCATTGGTTGCTCATCTAAAGATCCGTTCTGGTTCGGTTCAATGAATCACCTAACGGATGCTTTAACAAAGGAGAACTGTATAGTCTAATTATGCCTCTAATTGCTCAATGGGTTCGACAACGCCCGTGGTTAGCGGCTGGTCTCGCTGGAGCGGCTGGTGGAATTGCTGGAGTTGCCAGTGGCATGGCAGCGGCTGCTAGCGCAGTTGGTGCGCTAGCATTTGGTGGCATATCGACCAAATCTAGAAACTCCGAACATCCACTACGTCGCAGAATATTACTTACTCTCGATAAACATCCAGGATTATGTTATCGTGAATTGCAATCAACATTGGCAACGGCAAATGGTACTTTGAGACATCATCTTGATGTGTTGCAAACTCGGCAAAGTATTACTGTAATGCCAGTTAATGGTAGAACCTGTTACTTTGCCGGAGCCCCCAGTCAAGTCGAGGTGCTGAAAGGTATTGCAGTGAATGAGCAAAGGGCAGCATCTGCTCTGCCAATTGGCTTATCATTGGTTCAAAGACTAATCATTGAAGATATTGTTAAGGAAGGTATTCCTCGCTCACAGGCTCATCTTGCTCGAAGAATTGGCAGAACTAGAGCAACTGTTCACTCTGCGGTAAAGGTCCTTAGAAGAAGAGGAATCTTACGAGAAGATCGGATTGAATTGATGCCACACATTGACATGGATATCGAATGGCATGGCACTCATGGCGTCGATTATGAATGGCTTGACGAACGCCGATGAAAGTTTACTCTATTTTTCGCCTCTCAAGCGGCAATTAATACATAGAATTCAAAGACCTTCGTCGACGCCTAAGTCTCGAGGATAATGTTCAAAGTTAGATTACAAGAGGTTTCTCTACCTACAAGTGACCGAGATATTGATAGTCTAACAACTTGGTTTGTAGACACATTATGTTTGGTTAGAAAACGTGGCGATGATATGGCTGACCATGGACTGGCTAATCCTGTTCATCGCCTACTTCGAGATTATCTGTTTGCCCAGCCAGAGGTCGGATGGGATGCACAAATGCTAGCTGATGAATTAGCACTAACTCCTGCTTCGCTAAACCATCATCTGACAAGATTGGTTCAATCTGGAATTATTGGTTATACCAATGAAGGTAAAGGTTGGAGAAGATATTACCTGCGAGGTGGTTCACTATCAAAAGCAGTAGAGATTTTTGCTAACCAAGCAAGTATTATTGTTAACCAAAGATTGGAAATGCTCGATAATCACTGGGGTCGAGAAAACCCTCGTCTGGTGCTGGAATTACCAGAAAATGACCGCCCACCACTCACCTTAGGAATCGTTGACCATAGACCATTGATTCCTGATTCTGAAGAGAGTTTACTATCTCAATGGATGGGCGATTTCGGTTTGCTTGGGGAACGACCCGGCAAGGAAATCAAAGCAGACTCAATCTCAGTTCAATTATTCGAATTGATGATGGGGCGTGATGCTCCACTTTCTCTTGATGAAGCAGCTGAAATTCTCGGCGGACAAAAAGCCCGTATCGGTCGGATTTTAGAGCGATTTAGAAGTAGTGGCATGGTTGAAAGGATTCCTCGTACTGACCGATTATCAGTTGCTTTGTGGAATGCGATGGCTACGCAACATCAACGACGTGGCGAAGACTGGATGCTGAAAAAAGGTGGATTCCAAAGAATCTTAAATGCCAAACAGCAAACAAAATTATTGATGGCTCTAAAGAAAGGAAAATTGTCAATAGAGGATGTTGATAAAGAAATGAAGAATATTGATCCTCAACAACAAATGCTACTATTGAATCTACTTGGAGGAAGACTACCACTTGGACATAGAATGAATGGTGAAGACTCCGCCCAAGTAAAGCGAAATGTCCAAGATTCCCTCGATAGAGTGCTTAGAAGAATGCGTAGAGTCGCTGAAATGTTAGAATCCGAATTATCCTCATAATTTCATCCAACTATTGAAAAATAGCAGCCTTGAGCATAAAGCGATGAGCGAGTTCATTGGCCAGAAATTAGGCAAGTGGGAAGGCGAAGAGCGCCCGTTGTTTCTCGCCCCAATGTCTGGTGTTACCGACTTACCGTTTCGCCTTCTTGCCAAGGAATGTGGTGCTGATGTAACCATTACTGAATTTACCAATAGTACTGCTTTGAGCAGAGCCGCAACCGCCTCATGGCGTAAGATGGAATCGCATGAAACCGAAGTACCATTCATTCCACAAATCTTCGGTGGTGATGCCAATGATATGGTTACTGCAGCAGAAATGTTAGCACCTAATTGTGATGTAATCGACCTAAACTTTGGTTGCCCTGCACCCAAGGTGACTAAAATTTGCGCTGGTGCAGCATTGATGGGCGAGCCAGACAATCTAGTATCTATGGTCAGTGATATTGTCGAGAGTGTAGATATTCCAGTTACGGCAAAAATGCGCCTTGGAACAGGAGCTGCTCAACACAATGCTGTAGAAATCTGTCAACGACTTGAGAAGGTTGGGGCGCAACGCCTGTGTGTTCATGGCAGGACTCTACGTCAACGATATGCAGGAGTCGCTGACTGGGATTACATCAAGGAGGTTGTCAAATCTGTTGAGGTCCCTGTTATCGCTAACGGAGATGTTGTAGACTCAAAAAGTGCGGCTGCCTGTTTGCAAAAAACCAATGCCTCTGGACTTATGATCGGTCGTGGAGCAATCGGAAGACCTGCAATGTTTGGTTATCTAAAAGCCGGACTTGGATGGATAGAGGAAGAGGATTTACCATGGGTGAAGATAAATGAAAACTGGGGTGATTTAGATGAAACTCAGCAGGCATTTGCTACAAGAAAATGGTGCTGGGACAGGTATATTCAGTTATCAAAGGATACTGTGGGAATACAACCAAGGTGGATGCAAAGACACGCAGTTGCCTTTAGTAAAGGCCTTCCTGGGGGCAAAAAAATTCGCTCTATAATGCATGAAATGCCAACTCCAGAAGACTTTGCTAATGCAATTAGTGATTTCCTTATTGGAAATAATTACAACTAGCCAGTCATGACTGAACTTGATGATGATTAAAGTTGAATATTAGTGTCATGCTGGGAAAGCCATGCAGCCTGAGAAACCAAACCAAACTCAACTCTACGGCCAGCCACAAAACCTCAATCAACAAATCCAACAAACTCAAGGGGTCTTCCCTCAACAACAAATAATTATTTTGAACCCAAAATTTCAACCAAAATTTAACTTCAGATATCTTTCTTACGCCGTATTTGCTATAGGCATAACTGCATCTATTATATTCATGGAGATGTCAGCACCAGGGAGGCTTACTAATGATTATTGGCGCTTCTTGAGCGAGGCAGTTTGCTGTCTTTCGATAATTTTGACATTCGTTTTTGACGCTGTATTTTACAAAGGAAAAGCGGATTGGCAAGCGACCACAGGACAATCTAACACCTGGTCATTAACTGGAATGATTTTCGATATTATTTTTGTTTGTATCGTCGTGATTTTTGGGTTCATTTGGTTCACTGAGGTATATTAGAACAAAGGGTACCCATCCATGAGTTTCTCACACATGGGCGTTAGATGGGTTGTAAACTATTTTGTGATTCAAGGATTATACCGGTGACTATTTGGATTCATAGAGTCTGAACGATCATCATTGGGCGTTCGAGTGTTTGAGTCATAGTCATACCAATCATCGTCATCCTCCCAATAATCGTCATCCTCCCAATCATCATCGTCATCAAAATCATCTGCACTATTTAATTCGGTAATTTCACATTCTATTCTATACAATTTTTGCTCCACACGAAAAATGAAATTGTGTTCATCAAGTTTTCTTTTTGCTAATTCTCTAACAGCAGTTTTAAACAGAATATTGAGTTCAACATCATCTAATTCATCTATAGTTATTTGCTTTGAAGAAATTTCATCTTCCATATAATTGCGACTCCATTTACAGAATTAAAACTATTCAATTAGTATGTAACAAAATACAAATCGTTTCGGATAAGTTGTAAGGGGTTATCCGAAACCCCTTTGCATTTTATTTTCCGATACAAAGGGGATTCAGTGGG
>DUKP01000089.1:753-3458 GCA_013329295.1 Candidatus Poseidoniaceae archaeon | reverse complement strand
TGATACGCTATTGGCCATAGCAAGCCTTGATAACATGAGTCGAAGTATTCCAGTGATTGATTTCGCAGACTATGTTTCAGGTGATGAAACACGTAAGCATAAATTCATCGAAGAAGTTGGTGACTCACTCAAAGACATCGGTTTTTTTGCCTTGAAAAATCATGGCATACCAATTGAATTGATTCAACAATCATACGATAAAGCTGACGAGTTTTTTGGCCTCGATGCCAGTGAAAAAATGAATTATGCTCATCGTGAAATCGCTCATCAAAGAGGTTATACCGCTTTTGGAGTTGAACATGCCAAAGATAACCCTGCTCCTGATTTGAAAGAATTTTGGCAAACTGGAAGAACTCACAAGGAGGGGGAGACCCCCTCATATCCTACCAATGTTTGGCCAGACAAATCTGTACCACAATTTCGGCAAGTTATTGATGATCTGTACAATAGGATGGAAACTTTATCCAGTGATTTGTTATCTGCATGTAGCATATACTTAGGCAAAGATAGCGACTGGTTGGTTGAGATGACCAATGATGGTAATACCATCATGAGAATCATCCATTATCCACCACTTGGCGATGATGTACCTGAAGGTGCTGTTCGCTCAGCAGCCCACGAAGATATTAATTTCATCACATTGCTTGTTACAGCAACCGCCGATGGCTTGGAAGTTATGGACCATGATGGGACATGGATAAAAGTCGAAGGTGATGAGCGTTACATCATTGTTGATTCTGGCGACATGATACAAAACCTAACCAATGGCTTATTCAAATCAACTACTCATCGTGTAGTGAATCCTGCATCAAAATCAGCACGCAGATTCTCTATGCCAATGTTTGTCCATCCAAGAAATACAATCGACCTAACCCCAAGACCAGAATTCATTGCAATGACTAGTGGTACTGCAGACTATCAATCGATTAGTGCTGGAGATTATCTCCATCAAAGATTAGTTGAGATTGGGTTAGCAGAAGATTAGGCTGATAGTATGAAGTCTGACGATGTTGAATTGTTGATACAACAAGTTCAGTCTTCAAATCCAATGGATAGCGCCATATTGGATAATTTTATTCAGGCAGTTGCACAACGAAGTATAGACATAAAGTTAGTAGAGAGATGGTTGAAAGCAGTCCATTCAAATGGTATTTCTGTAGCTGAAACCACACAACTTACCAAAGGTATGATGCTATCTGGCGCAGTCATTGATTGGAGTGATAATGCACTGGTTGTTGATAAACACAGTACAGGTGGAGTTGGTGACAAAATGTCGTTAATGTTAGCACCGATTTTAGCAGCATGTGGCCTAAAGGTCCCAATGCTTGCAGGCCGAGGATTAGGGCATACTGGAGGAACTATTGACAAGTTAGAGGCTATTCCAGGATTTAATTGCTCACTAAATCCACTACAAATGAAGACTCAAGTTGAAGCAATAGGTTGTTGCATTGCCGCACAAAATGATGCTATTGCTCCTGCTGATGGTTTACTATATGCGATAAGAGATGTAACCGATACTATTGACAGCATACCGCTTATTACAGCATCAATAATTTCTAAAAAAGCCGCTGAAGGCTTAGGTACTCTTGTCCTTGATGTCAAATGTGGTAAAGCAGCATTCATGCAAACGTTGGAAGATGCCACTGGCCTAGCCGAATCAATGGTTGGTGCTGCTAAAGGTCTTGGAATCAATACTGTTGCTCAGATTACTCAAATGGATTATCCCATCGGACAATATGTTGGTAATAGTTTAGAAGTTCTTGGTAGTGTAATGGTACTGCAAGGTAAAGGCTCGAAAGATACTCTTGACATTGTAATTCTACAATGTGCTGAACTTTTGACCAGAACCGGTAAGGCAGAATCACACGTTCAAGCTGAAAAAATAATTTCTCAAGTCATTGATAATGGCATGGCTCTTGAGAAATTCAAACATATGTGTATCCAGCAAGGAGTTGACCAAATTACTGCACAAAAATTATGTGAGAATCCACAGGATGTCTTGACTCAAAGTGCCCACATTACTGAAATTAAAGCACAAGATACCGGGTATATTTGTGAAATTGATTCGATGATGCTCGCTGATATTGCTCGAAAGCATGGCGCTGGAAGATTTTCAATTGAGGATGAGATTATTGCAGAAATAGGTTTTGAGATTTGTTTTGAGCGAGGAAATCAGATCAATAGTGGAGATGTATGGTTGAAATTTCATCATAATGAGTCATTGACTGAAGAGGATTTGAATAAATTAACTAACTCACTTAGCACCACAGCACAACCATTTGTGATAAAAAATCGTCTAATTTCCATTATTGAGTAAAGTAAGGTTTCCGAATTGCTCATAAAGGAGAGGTAGTTCGCCAACTTTGCCGATTTAGCTTAGCTGGTGGAGCGTGGGACTGTTAATCCCAAGGTCATGGGTTCGAAACCCATAATCGGCGCCAAATTTCAATGCTCTAACGCTTAGCATTATTTTGGCCAAACAAATACTTTCTAAGGAATCCATTGTTAACTAATTCAGTAAAGAAGGTACCAATGACTCTATGATACATTCTTACTGTCATGAAAGAAAGAGCGAATACTAAAATAAAATTCAATATTGTATTAACACCGAATAATAGAGAGATAAGTGCTGACATAATCATTGCAATGCTACCATCTTGAATAAGAATAAGAAAATTCCAAGATCTCCTACGCTTATTGCAATC
>DUKP01000089.1:0-422 GCA_013329295.1 Candidatus Poseidoniaceae archaeon | reverse complement strand
TATTGCAATCCATTAGTTACGCTTAGTAGTAAGTTGTAGATTAATCATTGGTTGCGTAAATAATCTTCACCATACCAATTCCATTGCTCCATGGTCCAACCAGGAGGCAATCCCTCTGGTGGCAGAGGTGGTGATTGAGGCATTGGAGGTTGTGCTTGCGGGATTACATTTTGCTGCTGTATCACTACAGGTTCTAGGCCAAAGATTGGTTCCATCATAATGGTTTGATTCTTTTGATGTATAGCAATATTTGATTTTCTTCTTCTCGCATACAAACCGATTACAATGATTAAGGCAAGAATAGTTCCACCTATAATTGCAATATTGATTATTTCACTTGACTCATCATCTGTTGATTCAACCACTGTTTTAGTAGAATCTAGTGGATAAGCATCAAGATTGTCACCTACTCCATCGCCATC
>DUKP01000141.1 GCA_013329295.1 Candidatus Poseidoniaceae archaeon | reverse complement strand
GCTAACAATGCTCTTGCTAATACAACTCTTTGCGCTTCTCCTCCTGATAAAGTGGTGACTTTCCGTTCTGCATAGCCTGATAAATTAACTAATTCAAGAGAACTTTCAATGGTTGTTATTTTCTCTTGCTTTGACAACTTCTTATTTACTCCAAGGAGAATATTTTTTCCAACATTCAAATGGGGGTAAAGTACCGGCTTTTGGAAAATGAATCCAATATTATCAGTACTTTTTTCATCGAATATGATCTCACCATCATGTGTGCTTTCAAGACCAGAAATCATACGCAATAGAGTGGTTTTTCCACATCCGCTTGAGCCAAATATTGACACAATTTCTCCCTTTGAAATTGATAATTCTAAGTTAGAAAAGATTGTCTTATCTCCAAAAACCTTCTTTCCAATTTCAATCTTCACAATAACTTCATCATTCATCAAAAACCACTTCCTTCCTCACTATGGCGAAATCTTTCAGCAATCAAAAACAGGATAAATGTCAGTACCATTAGGGTAGTTGCTGCTGCCATAGCCATTGGTTGAATCAATGGGTCAAACTTAGGTTGTCCCATTAGTTGGTCAACCAATACCGATAAACTATCCCATGAACCAGACCTAATCAATATCCATGAGGCTCCAAACTCACCGAGTGAAAATGCCATAGTTAAAGCAGCAGAAACTACTATTGGAGCCCTAAGCAATGCGATTCTAGCATGCCACCATGCTTTAATTGGTGAAAGTCCGAGTAGTTGCGCTTGTTCATGATACTCTGGTTCTAGAGACCGTATAGCAGGCAATAAAATTCTAATCACAAACGGAGTTGTAATGATTATATGAGGTATAGCAGGGATGAGAATCCAAGAAAACAATGAAGGTGCCCATTTTAGTAAACCAATTAGAATTCCAAGTCCGATCATTACAGCAGATAATGCAAGAGGAACCATTGTTAAGAATTCAACTATCTTTGCAATATTGTGATTATTTTCTTTCTCCAAACGTGCAATACAGGATGAAATGATGTAGCCAACAGGGAGCGCAACTGCAAGTGTGATTAGACAGTATATTAGCGAATTGTAAAGGGCATCAGGTATTGCAGTTGACGAATAATTTCCTTGCCATGCTTCTTGCCATGCGATAGTTGAAAAATAATATCCCTGGTCAGTAGCATCTCTAATTCTTAGCGATGAAATTCCAACAAGCAACAATGGTAGTAAAGCATAGATTACTGCAGAAGTTATCGTTATCTTTGCCATATTAGAGGGGTTAGGTTTGCTAACTGCAAGAGAATTTTCAGTAATTATTGAATGCATAATGGAGTGTTTCTTCTGTATTCTGGCAGTAATAATAATCGCTAATGAAAGAATGATTAGTTGAACGATTGAAGTGGCAAGGACAATCTCACTTGTATCAATTCTGTAGCCATAAATCCCTGCAGAACCTCCCGATTTTGCCATCAAGGTTTCAAGATTATCTTGATTAGGAGTTAGCCACTTGATTAGGGCAAATGAACTAAATGAGAATATGAAACATAAGCATGCAGCACACATAGCAGCAGGCCATAGGATTGGCAGCCACAAATTTTTGAAACGTCTAAATGCTGTTTTACCAGCTGGTAAAAACCTCATTTGCTCTTCCCATGAATTATTCATCGTCGACAAGGTTGGTTCGATAAATCGCATTACAAGGGAGAGATTAAACCAGACATGAGCAGCAATTAAAGCAATAAAATGACCAGGATTAATCCAGCCAGTATGATGTGCAATATCGCCAATAATGCCAGTTTCCAATCGTAAATCAATACCAATTGTGTCTAATATTCCACCTGGATCAATCAGCATCAAAAAGCCCATTGCCACTACAATTGAAGGTGTGACAAAAGGTACTGATAGTAAGGCTCTAATGACTCTAATGTTTTTCCAACGATATTTACCCAAATACCATGCTACTGGTAAGCCAATTAGTAACGTGAAGACAGTTGAGATGGTTGCTTCTAAGAGCGTAAATTTCAACGCTCGTAGTGTATCGTCATCAGAAAAGAAGTTGCTCAATGCTTGAACAATAGTCAAATCAGTAACTGAGGTTAGCCGATGAATTGCATAAATTAGTGGAACGATTGTCAGTAAACAAAAACCAATTATCGTCATCCATTGAATAGGAATGACCCACTTAGGGTGCTGATTTTTACTCAGCAGAAATCACCTCAATCTGTTGCAGTTTGCCAATCATCTAACCATGACGACATTTCCTGGTTTATTCTAGAAATTTCGATATCACTATTTTCCTCAGGAATATCTGAATGATATCTGTAGCCATCAGTTTCTGGTAATGATTGATTGTTCAAAACAGAATACATTAGGTTATTTTCTGGCATGTTAGAGTTAACCTCCGGGCTCAATAAGTAATCAATAAATGCTTCAGCAGCATCAATATCGTTAGCACCGTTAATTATGCCAGTATACTCTATTTGTTGGAATGTAGTTTTTGGAATTGTGATAGATGTGGAATGAGTATAATTTCCAGCATAGAATGCTTCAACACCTGGTGATTGACAGTATGATACCGTTAAGTGAGCATCCCCGATATAACCACTTGTGTATTCTCCATAGCCTCCAGTGTAATGAGTTTCATAAGATTCAGTCCAGCCTGAAGTAAATATTGCATCATTTTCTTTGATGGCTTTCCACCAGTCAAAAGCATCAGTTTCTACATCATCATCATTTTCAAAATAATCGATAGTAGCTACAAGGAAAGCTCGTCCAGGAGAGGATGTGATCGGTGAGGGGAATGTCATTTTTCCACGCCATTCTTCCAAGGTTAAATCCCAAAGCGAAGTAGGGATTGAGATATTTTCTCCATCAACAAATCTCTCATCATAATTTAGGCAGACAGGACCCATATCAAATGGAATGGCAAATGGTCCACTGTAAGATTCCAAGGCTTGTGGTGAAATATTGTTGTAATTCGGATTAGTTTTGAATGAAGTTTCAGTAAGTAGATTATTTTCCAGCGCAGTTTGCAGATAGGTATTGTCAAGTCCAATCATTAAATCTGCTTGTGGACTATCTTTAGTCAGCATCATTTTGTCTAGGATACCTCCAGAATCATCTTCCTTGATGAAATTTACACAATATCCAGTTGTTTCAGTAAACTCATCCACCATCTGTTCGCTAAGTGCTAAAATGTCGTATGTTAGTACGTCTAAAGTACCCTTTTCACATTCACCATTATCATCATTTTGTAAACAACCAGTGAGGCCAAAGCAAGTAACAATTAGGGTGCAAAAGAGGACCCTAAACTGCATTAATTACATCCCCTATATGGCCAGCAATCAAGTGAGTTCGATCTATTAGTTCAAGTGGGTTATGAGCTAAAATATACAAACTTGGTTCCCATCCATAACCGCCCTCATCCAAAATAATGTCCAGTTTGGAATAAGAGCCTACTAATTTTCCTTTCTTGCATGTTGCAAAAGAATATCCTAATTGATCACAAATCTCCTTTATTCTTTCAATATCCACTTTATCATCATCAATAACTGGCTTCAAATTAATAATCGAAGTTTTTGCCTCATTCATTGTGTGTGCTTGTATCAATATTGAAGCAAGATGTTTCGAAACACCAAAGGCCGGAGTTTCATGATGGCGAAGTTTGCCGTTTACTATCGCAATACGGCCAGGAAATGCTGCGACCTCCTCACTACTTCTCGCACCTTTGATGCAAGAAGCAATATTCATACCTACTGCTGGTAAAATATGCTGTATTCGTTTAACATCTAATCTTCCTATCGCCCATTCCAGCCTTCTTAGTAGCGCCCTTTCCAATTGACTACTATCCAAATCAAGCCCGGTAAGAGTTTTATCAAATCGAAGAGTTTGTTGGCCAGAAAATTGTAATTCAACAATCAATCGCTGCCTTAGCACGTTAGCTTCGGGGCCAATTGATGATAATGCTTGGGAAAGTTCACTCGCCCAAGAGTCAACCATTGCCTCATCTGCTGAAGCAGTAAGGCCGATAGTAGGTTTCTGGATGTGGCGGGATATTGTGCTTTGAGTGGAACCAAGAACTGCCGCAATTTCTGTTTGAGACCATCCTTTGCCACGTAAATCCTTAGCAACATGTTGGTGCAATCTGTCAAGCCACTTTCCGCCTACTTCTCCTAGCATTAACTGGTTGTCTTATCATCTTATTATTCAACATTACTCATCAATTATGCATATTGCATTGAATTTATTGCCACATTTAGCCGGTGAAATACTTATTTTCACTGGAAATAAATTATTTGATAGCTAATAATTACTAAATCTCTTAAAATTCCGCAGATCTTCTAAATTACTCTAAATATTGACATTTAAAATTGTTAAATGACTTTCAATACGGTGAATGCATATTGGGTAATAATCTAATTATTATGGGTAAGAATGTGATTTGTCAGTTTTAAGTGTATTTTCAACCGCATATTTCAAGGGATTAGCGCGCAGGGTATGGTGTGATGCGAGGTACAGAATTGACTCAGTTCCTCGACGGACTGATAGAAAGAATAGATTCATACATTCAATCTTCTGATGAACCTGACCAAAAAACAGTAGATTTCCTAAACGCAGAATCAAGGCGCAAAGTTACTGATTTATCATTGCCTTTAGAAGGAAATGGCTCTCAATCAATTTTAGACGACATAGATAGTTTTCTTAGACAATGCGTCAAAACAAATCGTCCAGAATTTATGAATCCTCTATGGGGTGGCTTGAATATTGCTGGTTTTGCAGGAGAAGTCATTTCAGCACTTACCAATCAATCGATGTATACTTATGAGCTGTCACCCATTGCTACACTTATTGAAAAAGCGATAATTGAGAGGATGATGGAAATTGTAGGTTATGGGGATGGTTTTGGCACTCTTACAACCGGAGGTTCTAATGGCAATATGCTTGGTATGTTGTGTGCCCGACAATCGATCAATCCATTGTCATCCTTAGATGGATTTGATGGCTCAAAACATGTTGCATTTGTTTCTGCAGAGGCTCACTACTCTACTTTAATGTCGGCTAATGTAATTGGTATTGGGCATCAAAATTTGGTTAAAGTTTCATGTGATTCACGTGGTAGAATGAAGCCACAATCACTTTTGGAAGAGATCAACCGTGTAATTGGATCTGATAGAATTCCATTTTGTATTATTGCAACTTCAGGCACTACTGTTCGTGGTTCATTTGATCCTATAAGAGAACTAGCAACCATTGCCCATGACAACAATATTTGGCTCCATGTTGATGCTGCTTGGGGTGGTAGTTGTTTGTTTTCAAAACGTCATCGCTATTTGATGGATGGTATAGAATTAGCTGATAGTGTCTGTTGGGATGCTCATAAAATGATGGGTCTTCCATTGATTTGTAGTGTTTTTTTGACAAAGCACAAGAGCATTTTACGTGCAGTATGTGCACATGGTGATGCTGCACATTATTTGTTCCATGAGGATAGTAAGGATGTCGATTTAGGCCGCTATTCGCTACAGTGTGGACGTAGAAACGATTCACTGAAACTTTGGATTGCTTGGCGAGAAATTGGCGACGCAGGATGGGCAAGAATGGTTGAGAAATACTGTGAATTATCCGATTATCTTGAAAATTTAGTCATTGAAAATGAACATCTATCTATGATGTCTGAAAGAAAATGGTCTAATATTTGCTTCAGATTTGAAGCGGATGGATATGATTTGAATGAATTGAATACTGAAATTAGAAATCGTATGATGCGTGAAGGTATTCATTTGGTAAGTCGTTCTAATATCGGAGATGACATAGTTATTAGAGCAGTAGTAGCTAATCCTTTGATTGATGAAGAAGTACTACGTTCTTTAATCGCGTCTGTAGAGAGGCATGGTAAAGAGATAATCAATCAAATTCCTTCAGAGTTCTAGTTCCCAGTTGTTTAAGGAGCGCCGAGTTTTGGCAGAATTATGTCGAGTGGTGAACTAGTTCGAACAGCGTTGTATGAAGAGCATGTTGCATTAGACGCAAACATTGTTGATTTTCATGGCTTTGAATTACCAATTTGGTATTCAAATATTAAGGAAGAACACTTAGCAACAAGATCAGGTGCTGGATTATTTGATGTTAGCCACATGGGTACATTTCGGTTTAGTGGCACTAATGTAAAGCAATGGCTTGAAAGTGTAGCAACTCAAAAAGTAACAGGAATTACTGAAGGGCGTTGTGCATATACACACTTTCTTGATGATGATGGTTATATTATTGATGATATGATTTTTGCAGTTGTATCAGATGAAGAAATCCTTGGGGTTCCAAATGCTTCTATGATTGATGTCATGTGGGATTGGTTTAATCAAAGTTTACCTGAAGATGGCTCTGTTAAAATTGAGAACCTCTCTCCAAGCACTTCGATAGTTGCTCTTCAAGGCCCAAAGTCAAAAGAAATAGTAAGTCAAGTCCTTGGTCCTGATAATCATGTTGGCCGCTTTAAGTGGCAAACAATTGGCGATAACAATTTGGATATTTCTGGTTGGATTCAAGGTACGGGATATACTGGAGAATCAGGTTATGAAATTTTTATTCCGAATAATGATGCTGCAAAATTATGGCGT
>DUKP01000134.1 GCA_013329295.1 Candidatus Poseidoniaceae archaeon | reverse complement strand
TTCCATCCATTGGCATTACAGTATTTTGAAGATTTAATTGACCCCATCCCTCTTGGTTATTAGGCACATCTGGAGCACCTAAGTCATCTGCTCCGTTAATCATTGCTGCCTTGATTAAAGATGCTGATGGAGATGGGATATTCACTTGTTCCCTTAGATATTCGCGTGTTAGGGCAGCAAGACCTCCAGCAACTGATGCTGATTGTGATGTTCCAGAGAGAGTCATATATTGTGATTCACCGTTAGAATGCACTCCTGTTGCACAAGCAAAGCCGCTCGGGTTTCTAGCTTCTTCTGCTCGACCTGAACAGATTTCAATTCCAGGCGCAACAACATCTGGTTTTATTCTTCCATCAATAGTTGGACCTTCTCTTGAAATCGGGTCTACAGAACCTTGGGGAGTACTGCCTCCAGACCCTGTTGTACTGACACCTACAGAAAGTACATTTTTGGCCGTTGCAGGTGCCGTGACCAAAGAAACCCCATTCCCTTCCCAATCACCAACTGAAAAGATTGGTAAAAGGGTTTCTTCATCTTTGACAAATTGATCTACTGACCTCGAATCAGCAGTATATTCTCCATAGTTTCCATTAAGACCCCAAGCATTAATTGCAATTCTAGCAGTTTTTTGCTTAGCATCAGCTAACAAGTCATAGATTGAACCTTGCCTACCAAATACACCAGTTGGGTCATGTTCAAGAGCATACATGGTAACAGAAGCCTCTGGAGCGATACCCTTTGTTGATGAATCACTTGTTCCATCTCCAATTGCAGTCAATGTAACGTGTGTCCCATGTCCACCATTGGTATCTGCTGGTGAAGTATCAAGACCAAATTGTGTGTAAACAGCAGCAACTCGACCTGCAATATCTGGATGATCTCTATCTAATCCAGTATCTGCAATAGCCAACATCTCACCGGAACCATCTAAGGTAAATAACGCATCATTTTCTACTGATACTACACCGCTAATTGCTCTTGCAACACCATTATGAACCGTTAATTGAGAAATCGGTTCTACCCAAATTATACGCCCATCATTAGCCGCACTTAGAATAAATTGGTTGTAGTTGACTAATTCAACTTGACACATAGAATAACCGCACCAAGCATCGTTGGCTCCGTAGTTAACAAGGTCTAATGCTAACTCACCATACCCCCCATGACCTAAATCATTAGTTGGTACAACAGCAAGAGTAGAATATTTATTGTTAATCAACAAATCAGGGTGTAATCGATATCCGGGGTGTATATTTTCCATCCAACGAATTTGTACTGAATTTTCTAACTGTTCTAAGGCTCCAACACCATTTGATGAAATCCTGATAATGAAATTACCATCTCCAAGTACATCTAGAATCTTAATATCACCATTATTTTCCAAATCATAAAGTAACTGATATTGGTAATCCATTAGTTGGACAAACTTCATGCCAGTATTCTGAAAATCATTATCATTCTTGAATAAATCAGGAATGTATGGTGGAAATTCTGAAAGCGGATCGAATGAACCATGTGCTAAATTGAAATTACCACTCAACTCTTTTACAGTTAAGCCATCAATAGTTTTGCTTGATGCTTGATGCCAATTATCTGCCGCATTAGCCAATTTGCCATAGTTTTCGTCAAATTGAGTTGTTTCAGCAGTCATATCGGCTTCCAAAACATCATTATTTACCATCGGTGAAAAAGAGATTCCGAGGAAAAGAATTATTCCAAAAAGGACTTGCCTCGGCTTCAGCATAATACGGGGAAATACACTTGGTTTTTGAAAACAACCATTCATTGTGGACAAATTGCTCATAAAATATTGTTGTATTGTGCAATAGCATTGTCGGTTTTCTCAACCGAAACTCGCCAATTTGACTCAGTTCCCATTAATGCCCTAATAGCATCGACATTCTCTGGAATAACATCAGATTCTTGATGGATTGCCTGGAAGTAGTAGAGGGTATTTGCTTCAAGTTTCACGCCGTCACGCCAAACAAAAATTTCGTGCAAATCTCCCCACTTCCGACCTATGTCTCGAGCGTATTCCATAACCTCTGCAGTAGTAGTGATTCCAGTCTCACCGCCGCTCATGAGAATTATTCTTGGTTCATTTGACCACATATCAATAATTGATTCAGTTGTTAGACCATGGCCTTCAGGAAGTTGAGCCACTATTACGTGAACATGCATTATTGTTGTAGGAACTGCTACTGCCATAGAATTAATTGAAATTTCAGGTTTTACAGTCATTACATCCGGCCCATGGTGAGAAGGAACTTTCAAAACTGGTTTGATAGCATTGATAGGACCTTTGCTTGAATCGCCAGGATCTGCTGCTCTACGAATCATGGTGCATTCAACAGAAAGTGAGCCACAATGATTGTACAATGGAACAAGAGTTCTTGATAGCCCCGTTGTGTTGCATGAAACTACTCTAGTTCCTTCAACATTCAAATTTTCTTCATGATTAGCTGATGAGGTATAAGACATACCAGTCATAGCATGTTTTTCACCACCTTGGAATATCCATTTTACACCTGCTGACTGATATTTTTCCAAATTACCTGCACCTACTTTTCCCGGTGAGCAATCAATTACTATATCTGCAATATTCAATAAATCAGTAAGACCACCATGACATTCATAACCAGCTGAAGCAAACGCAGCAATCTTTTCTGCATCATCATAAGTGCAGTATATTGGATACCCTTTTCTAACTGCTAAATCACAACCAAAGGCCGGACGTGTTTTAGTTACACCAACAATCTCCATGTCATCTTGTGCATCAACCGCATCCGCTACCCTTTTTCCAATTGTGCCATATCCATTAATTGCGACCTTGATTACCATAGTCTCACAACCATGGGTCAATGAAGAATATCTATTAACAAATCGTATCATAAATATCATTGTGAAATTGGGCTTCATATCAATAGCAATAAGAAGAGTATATGTTCATCCTCGTTCGACATAGGTACATGGCGGATGCTCTTGATGTTGTGGCAAGGTCATTTAACATCAACAATAAACTAGGTCCTAAACTTGAGGCTGCTGCAGAACAAAATGCGATACTGCGAATTGGCTGGACCAATGCAGGAGACCCTGTTCCAAAGAATGGTGAACTTGGTCTATGCCCAGGAATTCCCAAAGGTGCTAAAATTAGGGCATTGGGTACTTTAGGTTCTTGGACAGCATCATTTGGTAAAGGTGGTATGTTCACGATTCAAGGTGATTGTGGTTCTTATTTAGGGGCAGCAAATAATGGTAATATTATCACCTGCGAAAGAAGTGCTGGAAACTATGCTGGTTTTGCTATGAAATCAGGACAGATTTCGATTCTTGATGGATGTGGAGATGATTTAGGTTCATGCATGTCTGGTGGATTAATTGTTGTTAGGGGCAATGCTGGTTTACGAGTTGGAGGTGGCATGAGTGGAGGAATCATTGTAGTTGATGGTGATATTGGCAATGATCCTGGTGCTGGGATGGTCGGTGGAAAAATCATAGTCAATGGGAGATGCCCTAACCCTCCTGAAGGAGTGGTGCTTAGACCAATTACTGATTCGGAGTTAAAAGATTTGAACAAGGAGATAGATGACAAGAATTTCCTTATTCCAAATGATTCAGTATGTCTTGAACCTAATGGGGATGCGCAACTTGAAAATAATGAAAAAATAGTTTCAGCAGGCGACCTATCAATGATTGGTTTAGTTCCTGCTGGCCAACCTAAGAATATGCATTATGCTACTTGCGATACTGTTGCATTACTAGGAGAAAGAGCTGAATCCAATACGCCAATCGCTTTACCATTGCCGATAATTCCAATTTTATCTGATGGGAAAATTCTCTCTAATGGCAAAGAGTCATCGAAATTAGTCGAATCTCAACCATTCATTGTTGAAAGCAATCCTAGAAAAATTGACTTTTTGTCAATAAACCTCTCAAATATTTCTCATTCAACCGATGCTTTGAGTGTATGTGGTGGAGTTGTTATCGATATGATGAATTTGCCTAGTATGAGTGCTGAAGAATTAGATGGTATGTTGGTTGCAATTAGGTCACTTCTTGGCTCTGAAAAACCATTTGGATTTTCTGATGGTGTTGGCAGGATTGAAACGCTTCACAAAACATCTGCATACCATAATTGTGATCTAACAATATGTGTGATTGAAGATGAAACTGGCACTTCTGAATCTGCAAGTTTAGTACTTGTTGGAAGAAGTAGTAAAGCTAATCTTGAAAATAGTTACACTGATTCTGGAATTGCAATTGGATTTTCAGCAAACGCAGAGGACATAGCAAAACTTCGTGCTTCGGGGCTAAAGTTTGTCTGTTGCTCTACACCATCTGAAGATTACAATCAAATTTCCATTTGGTTGAATGAGATTCAGAATCACTTATCGCAAATTTTGCAAAGACTGGGGCTTGAATCAATTGACTCACTTAGCAGGCAAAATTTGAGAGCTCTGGACTTTGAAACTGCTGCTGTCAGCGGATTAAGACTATCAGGTTACGAAAGACCGCTTCCACACTGGTTTGCAAGGTAGGTGCTAAAATGCCAACAATATCAGTAGAGCAAAAGTTAATTGAAAAATTACTCAAAAAGCATGGACATCGCCATGATATTCCGAAGTTAGCAGAACAATTACCATTACTGGGAACCGATATAGACAGATGTGATGATGAGATTCTAGATATTGAAATATTCCCTAATCGACCAGATTTATTGTCAGGTGAAACTCTTTCTCGAGCCATTAGGAATTTTATTCACCTTCAAGACTCAAATCCTGATTTAGAAATAAAACATGGCGAAATAGCCATGGCAGTAGATTCTGAATTAGAACATATTAGACCAATTATCCTTGGTGCTGTAGTAAGAGGAATTGATCTTGCTAAACTAGATATTTCTGCTGATGATTTTATTAAATCACTAATGGATCATCAAGAAAAATTACACTTTGCATTAGGAAGGGGTAGAAAAAGAGCATCTATTGGCGTTCATGATTTGTCCAAACTTGCTCCGCCATTTACCGTAAAGGCTGTCAGTGGAGATACAAAATTCATCCCATTGGCTATGACTGAGGCGATGACTATCAATGATATTTTACAACAGCACCCTAAAGGCGTTGATTACGCACACTTAGTAGAAGATTTTGAGAAATTTCCAATCATTGTTGATGCTAATGACAATGTTTTGTCATTCCCACCGATAATCAATGGCGATCATACTACCGTGACTTCAACTACTAAGGATTTCTTTATCGATGTAACCGGCTGGGACTTCCGTTCTTGTGAAGCATCATTAATGCTAATTGCAATACAATTACAGGAACTTGGCGGAACCATAGAATCAGTAGAGGTGACAAACTGTCATGGCATGACACAACATTACCCTAATGGAAGTTCGGTTAAGCACGAGTTACCGATAAAAATGCTAAATGGATTACTTGGAAGTGAACTTAGTGATGAAGCAATAACTAATGCCATTAATCGCATGGGTGGGAAATTTATCTCTCGAGATGGAGATTCAATAACTATCAATATGCCAAGATGGAGATTTGACATATTGCATCCTGTTGATTTAGTTGAAGATATAGCAATTGGTCACGGCTACGAAGATTTAGGTGAAGATATACCACGCTCACCAATGACTGCAAAGCCACGAGATGATGCGAATTTATTACGAAGAGTTAGGGATTCAATGCAAGGATTAGGAATGATGCAAATACAGTCTCTTACTTTGTCAAATGATGATGATCAATTTAATTTGGTTAGGTTAAACGGTGTTGGGGAAGTAACTAGAATAACTAATCCAATTACAATAGACCATACATTACTTCGACAATATCTCTTACCTGGATTACTAAGATTGCTCTCAACTAACAGGCATCATGACCTTCCTCAGAGTGTTTATGAAGTTGGAACAGTGGTTAGGGGCCATAAAAATTCATCCCGATTAGCATTCTTAATCGCTGAACGAAGCGGTGGTTTTGCCGCAATTAGAGGGAGAATTCAAGCCTTTTTACGTGATTTAGGTGCTACTGAATACGAGATTTCACCATTACCTGAAAATGAAGGACCATGGCTTGCAGGAAGGGCTGCAAAAGTAGTAGTTAATGGCAACCATATTGGATGTTTTGGCGAGATAGACCCCCATGTTGCCGAACTCTTTGAATTAAATGTACCAATGAATGGTGCAGAATTTTCTCTTCAAGAAATTGCTAAATCAATTCCTGACCCGGTTTAATTGCACAAAACATAGCATTGTTTGAAATGCTACTTATCATGCAAGTATCATGCGCAGATTAGTTGTAATTGCCTTACTACTAATTTGTACCATCTCACCAATCATTGGCAATACAAGTGCTAACACGGATTCTACCGATGACAATTTGGAGATTGTCGCCAGCGATAATCACATAATTCATCGAGGCGAGACTATAGAGGCTTCAATAACTGTTAGAAATGTTGGCGATGAAACTACAATTATCGATTTTTCCTATGCTTTGCCTGACAATATTTCAATCTCAAATCTACCAAATCAGTTTACATTAAATTCAGGACAAGTTAGAATGTTCAAATTCTATTACACTTGTGATGAATATGCACCATATAATTCTGTGATTAGTTTTGTCAATATAACATCGGATAATGAAGTAGGAAAAGTTTACTCGAATCTTTTTAATCTAATCATATCAAAAGACTCTGATTTACAATTTGGAGTAGATGATGATTCAGAATTTATTGTAGACCCTGGTTTGCGAACAAACTTAGCTGTTAACATGACAAATCATGGAATGTTTACTGATGATGTTAGTTTCTCAATATCTACGAATTCAAACTGGCAATGGGGCTGGACAATGGATAATGTACAAAATGGCATGGCTATGGAATCTTTCCAAAGTGGTGAGTTGAAATTCATCAGAATGTGGATTGATATTCCTCAAGTTATTGATTCAAACCCATTGTATTTATCTGGTCCAAGATTTTCACTTACTGCAACATCAGGATTAGACTTAGTTGAGGTAACTTGGAGTTTTGAATTACTGATGTCAGAATTCCGAAATGTGTCGCTATCTAGTCATGGTGATGATTTGCTACTCGACCCAGATTCAAACAACGGAATACCTGTGACGATAAGAAATTCTGGCAATGTGGAAAACTTATTCACATTAGATTTACAAATTATTGATAGTGATGGAAATGTAATTGATGACATCCCAATATCTGATAGAATAGAATATAATGGCTGGACAGTTGCTATTTTTGGTGGCTATGAAGAAGAACTCCTCATGCCAACTAATAGTAGAACATTTGAGGTTGGTTTTCAATCACCAAATACTAATTCAGGCGAAATTAATGTTAGAGTTAAAATTACACCAAACGGTGCTTTATCTAGGGCCATAAGTGTTGATTTGACATCGCAAATAATTTGGGATAGAGCATTTGAAACAGAATTGTTATCCCAAGATTGTACACTATTGCCTGGAGAAAGTTGTAATCCAGAGTTTAGAATATTTAATGATGGAAATTATCAAGATCAATTCACCATAAGCACAATACAAATTCCAGAATTTGTCACCCTTGACTTTGAGCAAAGTTCATTAGAAATTCCAAAGAATACTTTCTCAGATATCGATGATTTTACCATTACTGCCAAAAATGAAGTAGAAGCATTCTCCAATTCTCAAGTTATTTTCCAAGTCTATTTGACAAATGAACCTAGTCAAGTAAAAAATGTTGCAATCGATATTGTCATTGCTCCAAAAATTGACTGGTCAATTCAAGATTTGACCGAAGAAGAAGATGCATTAGGGCGATTTAATATTGCGATGACTTTGCGCAATGATGGTAATGCTGCAGATGGAATAATTGTACAGTTACAATGCTCACATTTCACACAAATGACTCTGATTCCACCTGTAGATTCAATAGTTGAATCTGGAGTTGAATTTCCTCGCTCTTTCGAGATTAATGATATTGAATTTGGCTCCAACTTCACTGTTAGAGCATGGGCAGAAATACCAACTGAACAGACAAGTAACGGAACTATGTATCTCAATGTCAGTATTAGGTCAAGTTTTGCCCCTGATGAGCCAATATCATTTACTACCAATGTGGGATACATAGGAGTTCCATGGCAGCAGGAAGATAGCATAGAAGAAGAGGAAGGATTGGTCAAAATATTCGCCCAAACAACAGAGTTTATCTCTTCATGGAAGTGGATTATTCTATCATTAGTTGCTTCAACACTCATCATTGGTAAGGCATTACGAGATAGGAAATTAAGAACTGAGCAGGACGATATATTTAGCCAAATTAACAATAAAGATAACAAACCAGAAACTGATGACTGGATGAGTAAATTTGACAAAAAGAACGATGAAACAATTAGTACTATTGAATCTCCTCAAATATCTCCGGAAAATTTTGAACGTGGATTCAAAAGCAAATCTATCGGACAAAAACCAGTTACTGAACCTGTCAATGAAAAATTAAGAGATGCTGCATCACTAGTTCTTGATACCCATGATAAATCATCAGTAGTCAAAGAAGCTGATGAATTACTTGACTCTATTAACGCCGAAGGAATAAATTCTCCTGCCGAAGAAAATACCAAATTAGAAGCTCAGCAATATACCTCCAGTATGACACAAAGAAATGATCCACAGAACTTGCTTGATGAACCAGACAATGATAATGATTACACCAAATCAGTTCCATTACCTGAAGAAGATGACTTAGACTTTTGAGATAAAATGATAGAAATTGGTATTGATGAGGCTGGAAGAGGACCAGTGATTGGACCACTAGTAGTGTGTAGTGTAGCTTTGCCAAAGGATGATGTGAAATTACTGATTGAAGCTGGAGTAAAAGATTCAAAAGATTTGACTGCCAAAAAACGTGAAGAAATACGTAAGTGGTTTTTACAAAATTGTGAGCAAAGAGGATGGTCTTATGCCCTTATTCCGTGTCATCCATCAAGGATTGATATAGCAGTTTACGACAAAGGCCTAAATCGATTAGAAACTGAATTATTCGCTGAATCAATAAATGAATTAGATTTTAATTCTAATTCTGAAGTAAGTATAATTTGTGATGCGTGTGATGTTGATGAACAAAGGTTTAGCAGAAGGATTTCTCAATTGATTAAAGGATGGCCCTGGAATAATTCTGCAATCAATAGTTATCACAAGGCTGATGAAAATTATCCTATTGTAGGTATGGCAAGCATACTCGCAAAGCAAGCACGTGATGAAGCAATCAAATCTATCGAAAAACAAATTGGATTCCCAATCGGCTCTGGCTACCCAAGCGATAGTAAGACAATTGATGCTGTTAGGAAAATGATTGATGAAAAGCCTCATGATGATTTGCGCTGGTCATGGGCAACAGTAAAACGAATTTGGGATGAAAAATATGAGTCTGAGATGCCTAGTCGATTAGTCTCAAGTGGCGGCCAAACTACCCTATTTTAACCACTCAATTGATGAAGTATCGACCATAGGACTGTATGTTTGACATGGATTGGTCACCGGATGATGAAACCGATACTATGCTATGGCATATGGCTATTCAAAATGCCATAGAATA
>DUKP01000190.1 GCA_013329295.1 Candidatus Poseidoniaceae archaeon | reverse complement strand
ATAATAATGCTTGGAGTTTTAGGAGTCCTTAATACTGCTTTTGAATCTGATTTGGTTTTTGTCGACCCTGCGAAAGGAAGGTTAGTACCCGTTGACCAATGGCTCGAGAGTATTCTCAAGCCAGTAGTTGGAATCGGACTATTGTTCTTAATTGGTAGAAATCTACTAGACCTATCTAGAGATGGAAATCCAGTCGTATTTGCTGCTACTGTCCTATTATTACTCTATGGCGCTGCAATAGTCGGTATTGCCTATCGTTGGGGATATTCTGTTTGGCGTGGAGATAAAGTCAAAGAAGAATTTGAAAAACAAATTGTTGAGAATCTTAAACCGTTATCTTATGATCTAACACGAACAAGAGGTAGAATAGAATTCATCGCACAGATGTCGATGGATGAACGATTGACTGTAATGAATGAAGCACCTACTAAGCAACTAACATTTGCCGATTTACAAGCACTACCAACAAGTAAAAACAAAGGTAAGATTCCTAAGAATCCTATAAATTGATCATAACCAAGGGATTTCATCAGGAACTTCAGCAAAAATATTTGCAGGTAATGCAACCTTTATTTTTGATACATGACCTAACTGAGAAACTGTATCCTTTTGCCACTTAACATAATCTTCGTAGTTTGTCATTTTCAATACAGGATTGTGTTCATTATTCCAAGATAAGGTTTGCATCTCAACTCCTGGCGCTTCATGGCCAGTACAGACTAGTAAATCTCCTGAAAGATTTGACATTACTTGCAACGAATCCCAATGTGCTTTCAATCTACCACTTGGCAAATCATCCCTACCAACTCCACCTTCTCCAGTGAATAAGAAATCGCCAGTGAAAACATGTTCACTTGTTACAATTAACATAGAATCTTCTGTATGACCTGGAACATGATAGAAATTTATTTCTTGACTCCCAAGTTTAAGCACTGAATTCTCATCTACATATTTTGTTACACCTAAAGATGGTGTTGAATGCCACATGACATAATCACATCCTGTGTTTTCAGCAATAGTGAAACAACCTGTAATATGGTCGGCATGAGTATGAGTAGCTATACACATTTCTAAATCTAAATTCATATCAGAAATTTTCTCCATGTAATTTCCAACATAATCATACACTGGGTCAATAATCGCTGACTTACGACTAGATTCATCATAAATTAGGTAAGTCTTGGCCCATCCTGAATCATTAAGTTGTAGCATCTGCATTGTATGGTCTAAGAGAACTTAGTACTTCAATTTCAGTAGTATTAGTGAAATTCTCAAGCATTAAACGAAATGAGTTTTTGGAATAGGTATGAGCCATCCCCAAACTGTGGTTTATCTCGAGCACGACGGTAAAGTCTTGCTAGTTGATACATCAGGGAACGGCCCAAAATTACCGGTTAAAGGTCGAACGGATAATTCTCAAATCTTAAGATTCCCAAATATGGCTGAAGTTGAGGCAAGGGAAATAGAATATGAAGTCAAAATGGAAATGAGAATAGTATTTGGCAACCAAGTTGTAAAGGTAATCAAAGCATATCCAAAGATGGATTGGCCTAAAGATTGGGCTTGGAAAGACGATTTGATCTCTGATAATTCTGTACATCCAATAGCAAGAGAAGCAATCTATCGAAGTATTCACCGGTTAGTATCGAAAGTTATAATCAAAAATGATCAAGATGAAATCTTGATGGCAAAGGTGAAAAGAGGACATTTCACTGGTTTTTGGACTTTACCAGGCGGGTATATGGATCACGATGAACATCCAACAACTGGTTGTGTTAGAGAGACTTTAGAAGAACTTGGCATAGAAATTCTGCTTAATGAAAATACACCAATTATAACTCAACAAATATTCAATGATGAAGGGATTTCATTTGTCTCATTCACTTACCAATCTAATTGGAATGGAAAAATCGAAGATTTGAACCTTCTTACTGAGGAGATTTCAGAGGCTTCTTGGTTTAGTAGAGAAGATGCGATTGCTAATGCAGTATCATATTTTGATTTAGAAGCTCTAAAGAATCACAATTAGATATCTAATAATGACTTTGCTGCATCAAAACTGTCTTGCAATCCCTCAGGTTTAGAGCCTCCGCCTTGAGCAAAAGTTGGACGCCCTCCACCGCCACCTGAGATATGTGGAATGATTGATTGAAGTATCTCAACTGAGTTATATCGCTCACTAGCGATTGAATTTTCTGTTGTTGCTACCATTAATTTTCCACCGCCTTCTTTGGATCCAAGGATGGCAAGTGTTGGTTTACTTTCATCAAGTGTTAACTCTTTGAGCATCTTGGACATATTTTTCAATCCACCATCGGATTCCATGATAACTATTCTTACTCCGTCTTTGGAGAAACTTGAATCATCCCCTCCACTGGTTCTAAGTCGGACTATTTCAGCCTCAAGTTGTTCTATACGTTTCCTCTGTTCTTTCCATTCACCAAAAAATCGCTCTGCAGTTCTTGGAACATCATTGATATTGACCCCAAATACATCCCCAGTTTGACGCAATAATACATCTTGGTCTCTTGCAAAATCTAATGCAGCTTGACCTGCAACAATGTGCAAGCGTTCAACACCATCTTGAACTGCTGTTGAACGAACTATGCGAATAGAACCAATTTGACCTAACTCATCGTGATGAGTTCCTCCACATGCTTGGACATCATGGTCTGAGATTCTAAGTACACGAATAGTATCACCTTTTGGCGCTCCACCTTGATACAAATCAAAACCATGTTTTCTATCAGCATCTTTACGATTTAGGATTGACTTCTCAGTTTTATGGACTTGGACAATGACTTGGTTTGCCATTTTTTCAATGTCGTCCAAATCAGTACGAGATAAGCGATTGTAGTGAGTAATATCCAATCTTGCTGAATCTACTGATTTATTGGCACCTGCTTGATAGATATGTGGGCCAAGTATTTTTCGAGCAGCACCTCCAACAATGTGAACAGATGTGTGGTGATCCATTAACTGCTTTCTACGATTCCAATCAATACATCCATGAACTACATCGCCATTGCTTAGAGACGAATCGGTGAGGTGAACTATATGTTCGCCGATTTTACGAGTGTCAAGAACTCGACAGTGAATAGAATCAGTAGAAAGTGTGCCAAAATCAGCTTCTTGACCACCTCCCTCGGGGTAGAAGCATGTTCTATCGAGAACTATTGCATGAGTAGCACCTTCAGGTAAATCATCGCCCTTAATTTCACCACAAAATAGCACGCTTGCATCGAATTCAAACTGATATACATCATCATAATACAATGAATTTGTTGAAGGTAAATTTTCTAAGCCGGTGACAAGTTCCGATTTGTTAACTTCTTTAGCCGCATCCTTTGCCATCTTAGCGTGTCGTTCTGCTAACTCAGCAGTAAAACCTGTCCTTAGAGTCATGGACTCCCAGCCTGAGCGATGAGCCAATGAGATTGCCATTTCTGGGGCAATACCATGTGAATCATTGAGTGAGAATAATAACTCATCTTCAATTTCATTTGCATTCTTGTCGACATTGGAAAGCATTGTCTTGATTACTTGCTCACCCTTGCGCAACATTTCGACGTACTTTTCTTCTTCAAGATTCAAAATTGTAGCAATACCGTCTTGTGTTTGCTTCATATTCTTGCCACCTAAATTGACATCGACATGGTGCAGTGCTAATTCTGCAAGAGAAACTTCTATGCCAAGTTCATCACGCATTCGAAGAGTTCTTCTTGCCAACATTCTTGCTAAATATCCTGCCTTAGCATTAGATGGAACAAGTCCATCTCCAAGCATATTACACAATGCATGTAAATGGTCTGGTATGGCATAAATTCTTGCCAGCGGATCGGTGATTGCGATAAATTGTTGTTGAGTTATTGAAATTCCTCGCTCACTGAGTTTAGCGATGAAGGTTGAACGTAATTCATCCCCATCAACCCCTACTTCAATATTCATTATTCCATTCAATCTACTCATTTCACCAAGGATATTATCAAGATTTAATTCGGGCCATTGCTCAGTAATTCCGTCAAAACCGGCTAATTCTTTCAACCATGAAACTGTTTCAGGATAGATTGCTTCGTAAATTGTTGGAGTGCCTGCTGCTGCCCAGCAAAATCGCTCAAGTCCGTATCCCGTATCAATAATCTGCAATGGCATCTCTCGATACTTATCACCCTTAATTTCAACATCGCCATCCTCATCTTCTTCAAGATTCATGAATACTAAAGTTGCTAATTCCAAACCTCCAACAATAACTTCAACTGCAGGCCCTGCATTACCGCCTCCACACCATGGATTTTCAACATAAGTAATCTCTTTAGCATCAATGCCAAATGTTTCGGTAAACATCTCATGACAGTACTTTACACACTCTTCCATCCAGTAAAACATTCTACCCTCGTCTGGACGATTGAAAACATGGTGTGCCATCATTTCAAAAGTGGTTAAGTGGCGCCCGCTTCGACCTACAGCATCAACATCTGTCAATCGAATACATGGCTGAGATATTGTCAGCGGATTTGCTGGGGGTTCTACCATTCCTGAAGTTACATGTGGTTGAAAATCAGCAATTGAAGCAATAGTCAAATGAATATCATCACGCCATCTTGCTAGAATTGGATATGGATCTATTCGTGTATGCTCTCTTTCCTCAAAAAAGCGAAGAAATGCCTCTCTCATAGCATCTTTTAACTCCTTGCCACGCATAGAAAAACCACTGATTAGTGGACTTCCAATGAAAGTATATTCATCTTCACTGGTATCACCACAAGTTTCTCTTTCATGGTCTGCCGTCCAAAACCAAAGATTGGTCACACGACATTGTTTTCTAATGTATCCATTGTCGTGGAAGACTGCTAAATCAATTTGAGGCATAGCCATTAATTCACCTACTGGACAAGTTCCCCAACATAAACAATGACTTGAACCCTGCGACTATATTGCCAAATTATTGACAATCCTCAAAGGTAAACGGTATTACCGACGTTCATGGGCGATGAGTGGCGAAAGCATCTTCAAACCGAAGATGATGGTACTATGCGAATCAAATCTCATGGCAGAATGAATGTTGATGCAAGAATAGTTACTGACCAAACACATTTCAACAACCACATCGATGACCGAGGACCTGAACAATTGGTAAATGCAGCAGAAATACCCGGTATTGTCGGTGAAGCATGGGCAATGGCTGATTGGCATTTT
>DUKP01000053.1 GCA_013329295.1 Candidatus Poseidoniaceae archaeon | reverse complement strand
GTTAGAAATTGATACATTTTATGCCATGGTAGCTGAAGAGCAGAACACAATAAGATGTGCTTATCTTGAAGCAGATGATATCTACATGATGCCACAAATGGCACCTTATCAGACAATTGAAATGGTTGCGGTAGTAAAGATTTCACCTACTGCTAAATTGAATACTCGTAGTGTCGGATTGAAGGTAGCATCAATTGCTGGCGATATGACAGAAGGTGGCGATTATGATTCATCACCATCATGGCAAGGAGAAAATTTAGACAGTAACGAATTTATTGTTATCTTAAATCTAAAGGCACCAGATTTGGTCATCAAAGAAATTATTGTGTCTCAATATAGTGCTGAAATCGATTCTACAATTCCTATTGGTATAACTTTACAAAATGTAGGAAATACACATGCAACTGATATTGAAATCGTTTTATGCCAATATAATGATGTTAACAGTCAATCTATAATCAATGACATCAAGAATAATGGTTGTGATGAAGATAGTATAGTAATGCGCCAAGTTGTAGGTGCACTACTAGCTCCAGATGCGTCAGAAGATGCCAAAGAAATTGAGATATATCTACTATATCCGGTCGTTGCTGGAAGTAAAGGAGTATATGTTGTAGTTGATCCAATGAATGAAATTGTTGAAGCAAGCGAAAACAACAATATCAAAGCAGTATCTGAACCGCTAGAATCGCCAAGTCCGTTCTTTGACGTCGCAGGTCAAATAGTTGCTAAGACCGCATTACCATTTGTGGTTATTCTACTAACACTCTCTCTACTTGGAGTGGTTTACTTTGTAGGTAAAGCAAGAAGAGAGGAAGTTAAGAAGCGAATTGCTGAACAATCTTCACTATCATCTGTTTTAGGTTCAGAAGACTGAGATAACCGGGATTATTTCTTGTAATCTCCAAGCCACCAGTATAGGTCAGAGTTTTCAGGTGTTGCAATAATGTGGCCAGCTCTTTGAGAAATTTGGCGTTGTAATTTAGAGCGCACTTCTTCTAACAATTCAGACATTTGGCGTTGTCCTAATTGCAATTCTTTGCTTAGCAAGTTTAGATCTAGTCGCTTTTCTGGCGCTTCAATAATCGAATGTATCATGGCTCGTTCTTCATATTGCTGAAAATCACTGTCAACTCCTTGTGAAATACGATTACGAATATGTTGATGCAATGAAATAAGAGCATCTCTTTCGTTATCTAATTGCTCAATAACTCGATTCAATTCCGATAAGTGTCCAACTCCTTCACTAACTGAAATACGCTTTCTTCCACTTACCATCTCAGCAACCGAATGTGTTGCTTCTGGAAGTTTACTAGACAGCCTCATTGGGCCACCAGATGGAAGTTTTCTTTGCTCACAATTAAATAAATCAGGGCCTAAATCAATTCTAATCGATATTGCTTGTTGAACGGTATAAATTGTTCTAGGTGGGCCACCCTTTTCACTTGGAACTTTTAATTTGGTAACGAAATTACCATTTTCTAATTCTTTGAGATGTTTTTTAATCGCTTGTTGGCTTACACCAATTAATTCTGCTAATTGCATTGGATAATGAGGTTCTCTCACCAATCTCTCGAGAATTTGTCTACGAACTTTATTTTGTAAAAGCCACAGTGCTTGGTCAATGTCGGCCATATTGCTCAACCTAAGGTTCACTAATTGATGAACCTTTTCAAATCATCGTTTTGATATTTTATACCACAATGCTGTGCCAGATATGGCAAAAATCAGTCCGATAACAAGGAAAGAAATAGCTAATGTAGACTTTAGCGAAGCTTGATAATTCCAATCCACATCAAACTGCTGCATTGTTTGAGAATCATCCCCTCCGGCAACAAACCGATACTCGCCCGGCACCGGTTGCCAAGTGATCTCACCGTTAGAAGAGGGGCCACCAGCAATCATGTTTACAGAATCTTTTTCGCACTCATAATAATCACCTTTTAATTCGCAATTATCCGCTTCACTCGCTTCAGCAATACCAATCCATACACCGGATTTGACCCAAGAAATTTCTACATCAACATTTGCAGCAATAGCTTCGGCTGGGATTTCTAGAATTTCTGCAGACATGCCCCAATAACAAGTAACATCATCTTCTCCAACAAATGGTAATCCATCTTCTACAGTACAAGGTGGCAACATTGCATCAACCGTATCAGCATCATTGAGCTCTTGTGTGATACCCAAAGATGAAAAAATAATCATTAAAACTCCAATAATTGTCATTGAAATAAAAATATATTTTTTCATATCATCACCTAATTTTCATCCCAATCTTTCCATGCATTAGGTTTCGACTCTGATTTTTTAGGCGAAATTTTCTGTTTAACATTTTTCTTTGAATCACTTTCGTTAGATGTTTTAGTTGATTCAACACTTCCACCTTCATCCCATGATGAAATTTCTTTTGTATTGGTAATTTTCTTTTCAGCCTCAGGTTGACGCAGGGTATTATAGTCAGCGAATGGATCTGCAATTCTATTTTGAGCTTCATCGACATCGCCTTTCATCAAAGCAAATACCTGTTCAGTAGTTAGCAATGTGCCATTTTGAACATCTTCTCTGCCATCAATGAATTCTTCAGATTTATCTATTCCAGTATCTGCAAATGGGTTATCTACCTTTTCTGCTTGCTGTTGTTGAATATTTGCTATATTTTCGGGAGTTAAATCTGTGATGGGTATAACTTGTCCATTAGCACCAACCATCATAACTTTGGGTCCATTAGAATTCTTATTTGATAGGTAAAGGATGAAAGCAAACGGTAGGAAAGCGATTCCGATACAGCACATTGCTCCGCCAAAAACCAATGCAGGCTGTTCCAATAGTTTCCATTGTGCGCTGGTAGCATCAACTAACCAAAGTGTAGAATTGTCACAATTTGATTCACATTCTACCTCAAGTACATATTCACCTTTTTCCGTAATGTCCCATTCTTTGATAATGGTAAATCTACTTCCATCAGAATCCATTGGCGTCCAATCAGTCTTGCAATTACTTGATTCAATAGCTTCGTCAGCGATATTTGAACCACTCATTTTTAGCAGGCTGACATTTGTGATATCATCTGAAATGATAACTGCCGAATAGCAACTGTTGGTTAAATCTACAGTTTTAGCGCCACCGCCAGTAATTGCTGCTTCATTGATTTTCTTTGGACTTGACGCTTCATCTATTTGATCCATATTAGAAAAAATCGCGACTGCACCAAGTAGCAAAAAGACCAACCCAGCAATTCCAACACGCATTGCCCATGGGTTGGCATTACTTTGCGCCATAGTCAAT
>DUKP01000212.1:3085-7556 GCA_013329295.1 Candidatus Poseidoniaceae archaeon | reverse complement strand
ACTATATGGTTGGTTAGGCTTCAAGGAGTAGGTTATGCTAATGCAGAGGAAATGGTCGATGCAGGCGTATCAGGTCCAAATGTTCGTGCTGCTGGCGTAAATTACGATATTCGTTGGGCTCACCCTTATTCAGTGTATGATGAAATCGATTGGGAGCCAGCAGTTGAAAAACCAACCTCGGTTAAAGGAGCAGATTGCTACGATAGATACCGTGTAAGAATTGAGGAGATGCGTCAATCATGCCGTATGTTACTAGATGCCATAGAGAAAATCCCAGGTGGGAAGAATACACATTATACAAATGGCGATGAAATGATTTACACTAAGGCGCCTACAAGAGCTCCTGAAGGAGCTACTGGTTTCAGTAATTATGAGTGTACTAGAGGAGCTTCACAGTTTTACATCCAAGGCGGAGGCGAGGGTAGAGGAAAAATGCCCTACAGGCTATCCATTCGTTCTCCAATGTTTATCACAATACCATTTGTTGCAAAAACAATGATTGGTTACAAAGTTGCTGATATACCTGCAATAATGGGTAGTTTTGATCCTTGTATCGGAGAGACAGATCGTTGAGGTGAAATCATGGATGACAAGTATGATTTAAGGGAACTGATTTTCTCAACTTTTAATGACTTGATACCTTCATTGCTTGAGGGAACACCAGTAGAAGATAGTTCGGAGGCAATAGCCTTTGGATTAGCGACATTTGCTGTAGTCAACATTGTGTTCTTGATGCTGTTTTTCTCTCAGTTCGCTATATTGTGGATTGAACGTAAGGCTGTTGCAAGAATGAATGACCGCCGTGGTGCTACAACTGCGCTTCGTTCACTTTGGGTTGGTGAAAATGGAGTTACTGCTGGAGATTGGTGGAACATGTTGCCATTCGGCTTAGGCAAACCTATCGGTGCTTTGAACAAATGGCTGAATAAGAAATTTGGCAATCGTGATGAAAAATTTGCGACCGTAGACAGAGTAAACAATCGTTCTTGGATGGGATATTCAATTTTCCCAGGTTTCTTCCAAAACGTCGCTGATGGTATGAAATTCCTTGTCAAAGAGCACATGGTGCCGCAACGTGCCGACCGATTAATTTTCGAAGTTTCACCGTTTTTGATTGTTTCTTCAACTCTACTTATTCTTGGAATTATTCCTCTATCTAGCGGAATCTATGCAACGAATCCAGAATTGTCAATCTTGTATGCAATTGCAATCTTTGGAATCGCTCCAATCGGTGTTTTCTTTGCAGGTTGGTCTTCTAACAATAAATATACTTTGATTGGTGGAATAAGGTCAGCGGCTCAGTTGACAGCCTATGAGATTCCTTTATTGTTGACTCTGCTTTCAGTTGCACTCCTAACAGGTACTTTCAATATCATTGAGAGTATTCATTTCCAGCACTCAGCAGGTTCTTGGAACCTATTCCTGATGCCTCTTGGCGCTGCTCTATTCTTGTTGACTATGATTGCTGAGGTCGAAAGAGTTCCATTCGATATGCCTGAGGCAGAAGCCGAATTGGTTGAAGGATGGTGGACTGAGTACGGCGGTATGCGATTTGGTATGCTGTTTATGGCTGAATATATTCGAACATATGCAGCCTGTTTCCTATTCACGCACTTCTTCCTTGGAGGTTGGCATTTACCATTCCAAGGACTGATCAGTCAAGTACCAGTGCTTGGTGATCTTTACTTGTTAATCCCTGGTGCTATTGTAGTTCTACTCAAATCATGGTTAGTATTCTTACTTGTCTTCGTTTGGGCAAGATTCTCTCTTGCAAGAATTAGAACTGATCAAATTCTTGAATTTGGTTGGAGAATCTTGTTGCCGCTTGCAGTATTGCAAGTTGTACTCGCTGGAATTTACCGCTTGTACTTATTTGACCCAACCGCAATGAAAGATACCGCTGCTGGTGGATGGGCTTGGGATGCATTTGGCATTCCTATGTTTGTGCCAATTGTAACAACAATTGTTTGGTTAGGAATCTTCGTTTTATTCCTCAATGATGAGGATAAAAGTGGAAATACAGAGCGTATGTTCCACGTCTATACAGAAAAGCCTGCGGGAACTTATGTCCCGGGGCAGGAGTGAGGTGAAAATATGCCAATGCACCCCCATGCAAAGCCGAATTTTAGAAATCTATTTTGGTATCCGTTCAAGATTACTTTAATCACTGCATTGAGAACGTTCCCTATTTTTGGAAAGTGGTTTGGTAAGCGATTAGGTATGGGATATCATAATACTTCACATCCAGAATTTTTGGATGATGGTTCTAAAGCTAGAGCTAGTAAGAATAGTCAATTCAATGACATTAGCCAGCAAGAATTTGCTCCAGACCGAGTAACTTCTGATTTGTTTCCTACACTTTGGAAGCCTCAAACTGTACAATATCCATATGAGAGATTAGAGGATATGGAGCCATGGTTATTCGTTCCAGGCAACTATAACGGCAGAATCGGTGTTATTTGGGAGACATGTACTGCTTGTAAGTTATGTGTAACCGCCTGTCCAAACGATTGCCTCCATATGACTACTGAGTTAAGAGTCGATGTACTTGATGGCGCTGATGGTGAACACGGTGGCCTTGGTAGTGAATTGGAAGTTGGTGGCTATGCCGCTCAATTGATTCCAGAGGTAGCAGAGACTCTTGATGATTTTAACCTTGTAACAGCACATTCCGATACCCCTGACCAGTGGCGATTTGCTGAAGTTTTGGATTTATCTGGCAATACTGCAACAGTTAGATGGAATGATTCTGGTATGGAACAAGATATTGAACAATCCGAACTATTCGTTGCTGACGATCAAATCGTTTCTGGAAGAATTGACTTAGGTCGCTGTATGTTCTGTGGCCTTTGCATGGAGGCTTGTGGATTTACTTCTTTCTTCATGACTAACGAATATGATGGTATGTCAGGATTTACTCGTCAAGACTTGTGGTTTGATGCAAGTAGGACTCGAGTTTTGCCATCCGTTCACCAAGAAGCGGTTGATGCAGAGTTAGCCAAGCGTGCTAATAAGGAAAGAGATAAGCGTGCTAAGAAGGCTGCAAAGGCAAAAGCTGCTGCAGAGGAAGGTGCTTGAGATGGATGTTGCAGGTATTGTCGAAGCAGGAGTATTTTTCTTATTTGCCACGATTACCATTGGGGGCGCACTAGGGCTTATTTTAGCGCAAAGAGTTGCCCACTCAATGCTTTCACTAATCTTCTGTTTTATGGCAGTATCTGGAATTTTCATTCTTTTAGGAGCTGAATTTTTGGCTGCGATTCAAATCCTTGTTTATCTTGCTAGTGTAGGATTGGTTGTTTTGTTTGGTATTATGCTTACCAGAAGACAAATCTTGGAGGAGGATTTCGAATGAAATTTGTTTCACTTGTTACTCGAATTGGCCTATTAGCACTGGCCATGATACTAATTTCTGTACTCAGTGCTGAAGAGGTATGGGCTGATTCCAGTGATGAACAGCCTACGACCAATGGTTTAGCAGATTCATTACTCAATGATTGGGCATTGCCTTTACTATTTGTTGGAATTTTAATGGCAGCATCAATGATTGGCGCAGCGTACTTAATCCGTGACGAAAGGAGAGAAAATCTCCTTTGGGAATTTGGAGGTGAAGAAGAATGATAGATCCAGCATGGGTATCTGCACTTTCAGCAATATTGTTCATTATTGGTTTGGGTGGTGCTTTCACTAGAAAGAATGCCATTATTGTACTAATGTGCATCGAATTGATGTTGAATGCGGCTAATATGCAATTTGCAGCAGCAGCAGTACATCATGGAGACCCAACTGGTTGGGTTTACACAATCTTTGCCATTGCTATTGCTGCTAGTGAGGTGGCGATTGGATTAGCAATTTTCCTTGCCATGTATGGTAAGCATGAAACAATATCATTGGACGATGTTGACGTCCTGAGGAATTGAGGTGAGATGATGGCGGGAACTGGTTCAAACGCTATAATCGATAGCGACATAATGCAATTTGCTCCGTTGATTATTCTTCTACCAATGCTTGCTTTCCCAGTGATTTTGTTCCTGGGGCGAGTATTCAATCGTAATCCTTTCTGGAAAGACACCATGAAAGAAGGTGGAATAATTGCTCTGGTTGTGATGGCAGCAAGCTTGATTATCTCTTTACTACTCATCAAAGATCACATTGGAGGATTTGCTGGAATCAAAGACTCAGTAGATTTCCTTTGGCTAAACTCAAGTGTTTACAATGGTGGAACATTGGAACCAATCAGTTTTGGTTTTGGTATTTACATTGACCACGTCACTGTAATGCTATTATTCGTTGCATCATTCCTATGTTTGTTAATCAATATATTCAGTATTGGTTACATGAATACTGACCCGATTAATGATAATCGCAATCATAGATTCTATGCTGAATTTGTACTATTTTGTTCAGGTATGCTAGGTATGGTCTTGGCTGATTCATTCCTTTGGCTATTCATCTTCTGGGAAATAATGGG
>DUKP01000212.1:0-2786 GCA_013329295.1 Candidatus Poseidoniaceae archaeon | reverse complement strand
TTCCTTTGGTTATTCATCTTCTGGGAAATAATGGGTCTGTGTTCTTATCTATTGATTGGCTTCTATTATGAGAAGCCAAGTGCAGCATATGCTGCAAAGAAAGCATTCTTGACCACCCGTGTTGGTGATGTGTTCTTGATGATTGGTCTAGTGATGATGTGGGATCTTTTCGGTTCGCTTGATTATGCAGTAGTATTCGATGAAGCAAATATTGCTGCAGTCGCAGCAGAATCCTCAGGAACCCTGCAATGGGCTCTAGGTATGATGTTTATTGGTGCAGTTGGTAAATCTGCTCAATTCCCTCTTCACGTTTGGCTACCTGATGCAATGGAAGGTCCAACTCCGGTTTCAGCGCTAATTCACGCAGCTACAATGGTAAATGCAGGACTTTACTTGGTTGCAAGAATGTTCCCATTCTTTGGCGCAGAAGCTTTGCATAATGATTTAGTTGACCTTGCATTCATCATTGCCTTAATTGGTGGTATTACTGCAGTTATGGCAGCAGCAATTGCCTTTGTTCAGCACGATTTAAAGAAGGTTCTAGCATACTCTACAATGAGTCAGCTAGCATACATTTTCACTGGCCTAGGATGTGCCATGTTCTTGGCAAATACCCTAGACTGGCACAACGACGATGGAGCACATTACATCGTTATAGTAGCATTTGGAGCAGCGCTATTCCATCTGTTTAATCACGCAATGGCCAAAGGTATGCTGTTCATGGCAAGTGGTTCGGTAATTCATGAGGTTCATCATGCTCATCATCATCTACATCATCATGATCATCACGATGATGAGCATCACGGCCATGATGACCATCATGACGATGAATTTGATGCACAATCAATGGAAAACATGGGTGGCTTAGCATCTAAGATGCCATTAACCGCAACAGCGATGCTAGTTGGTTCTGCCTCAATAATGGGGCTTCCATTCATTGGTGGATTCTGGTCAAAAGAAGGAATTATTGCTAATGCTTGGAGAGTTGCTTTAGAAGACCCACGATTTTTCATTCCAGCAATTTGTGTCTTAGTAGGTGCTGGTATGACTGGCTTTTACATGTCAAGAATGTGGTTGAAGACCTTTGCTGGTAAGCCAAAGACCGAAGTTGCAGCCCATGTTGGACCAACAAATACATGGATCAAAATACCATTATTTGTCTTAACATTCGTTTCACTTTCAGCAGTGCTATTCGCAGGTATGGGCTTTACTCATTGGGCACCAGATAGTGAATATGGCTTGATGTCAGAAAAGAGTCTAATCGATGGAATACTCTATGAAATGAATCATGCGTTTGCAAATAGTGATGCCTTCTTCTTCATCCTAACCTATATTGCAATTGCTATTGGAGCAATATTGGGTCCAGGTATTGCTCTGTCATTGTATGGTGGTAGGCTTGCAGAAGGTGAAAAAGTTAAACCGTGGATGAAGCCAATAATTAGACTAAATACCTGGGTATTTGACCGGTTCCACTTTGATAATAAATCTGTAGCAAACTCAGGCTTATCCAAAGCATTAGAAAATCGATTGTACTTTGATCACTACTATGACATGGCAATGCTGAAACTAGTTGCAGGTTTCTCAGACAAGTCTGCAGAGACTGATAAGAATGTGATTGACGGTGTAATCAAGAAGATTGAATCCGGTAGTCAATCAATTTCGAAGGTGGTACGTTCTATGACTACTGGTTCAGCTCGGGATTATATTTTGATGGTCTCAGTTGGAGCCATAGTGATTTTCTTCCTATTGTGGGGGGTGGCTTGATTGATTGACTGGATTTCTATACCACTTGTTGCATTCCCAATAATTGCTAGCATGATATTATTGGCATTCGTCTCTAATGGGACAGAAAGAATGCGTGAGCGTTTAGGTAGACCAATTAGAATGACTTGCTTGATATTTTCTTTGGTTATGCTAGTAATTACTACAGGGATGTTTTTCCAATACTTTGGTGATGTAAGTTGGATGAATATTGCATTCAATGAATACGAATATCAAACCAAGTATTCTTGGATTGAGAGCCTAGGAATTAATTGGGCAGTCGGATTAGATGCTCTATCATTCCCAATGGTTTGGTTGACCACTTTCTTATTACCGGTTACCATTATTGCTACTTGGAATGAGAAGAGCGGTGCAACCTATTTCCCGCTACTATTGCTGATGGGCGGTGCCCTGATTGGTGTATTCGTTTCTTTGGATCTATTCATGTTCTACGTATTTTGGGAATTAACATTAATCCCAATGTTCTTCCTAATTCTAAAGTGGGGTGGCAAAGATAGAAAGTATGCATCTCAAAAATTCTTCATTTACACATTTACTGCATCGGTAGTAATGTTACTTGGTCTGATTACTCTATATTTCTTACAAGACCCATATTCACTACCATCAGCAGGTACAATGACAGGTCGAAGTTTCTCAATTCCTGAATTAATTGATAGTGCTAGAGCTAGTAATGTTGGAGATAATTGGTATCTCGGCGAACAAATGCAGAAGATACTATTCGTTATGCTAATGATTGGTTTCTTGGTAAAATTGCCTGCAGTACCATTCCATACTTGGTTGCCTGATGCTCACGTTCAAGCACCAACAGGTGGTTCAATGCTACTTGCAGGTGTTATGCTAAAGATGGGCGCATATGGAATGTTTAGACTACCAATCAGCTTGTTCCCACATGCACTATATCACTTCCAGTTAGCATTGATGATAATCGGTATGATCTCTCTTGTTTGGGGGGCAATTGTGTGTCTAGGTCAAACCAATCTAAAGAAAATGGTTGCTTATTCATC
>DUKP01000154.1 GCA_013329295.1 Candidatus Poseidoniaceae archaeon | reverse complement strand
TTCATTCAATGCTAAGACATCAGTACTATTGGTAATCTTAGCTCTTGGAGCTGTATTTATCACACTGACGTTGATGCTTGTTGAGTCACTCGCACCATCATCGTCTGTAACAGTTGCAGTAATCCATCTAACTCCACTAGTTGGCCATGAAGCAGTCATTTCAAGCCCATTAATGTCGCAATCATTGTCAGCAACTCCATCCTCATCAGCATCACTTAAGGAATCCAAATCCCAACAGACTTCTAGAGAATCAATATCTGATGCGGTGTCATCAACATCAGCAGTGAAAGTGATGTTATTGTCTTCAAAAATTGGTTGTGTGGATCCAAGTGTAGCAATTGATGGAGCTACATTTGAGATGTTCACTATTCCAGTTCTAATCTCAGACTTTTCATTATCGTTATCATATGCTACAACAGTTAGATTATGAAGTCCTGAAGTTGGCCAAGATACTGTTGTTTGTGATGAGGGCCCAACAGTTGTTATGGTCCAATTTTCATCCAAGTCAGAAGGCATCCATTCAATAATCACGGAATCTTTGTCCAAAGGAGTATCGTCTGCTACGGCTCGTAATATGACGGTTTCATCTTCGTTCAAGTTCCAGTAACCCATTTCATCAGTCGATTGGTTTTGGCCGGCTTTCCATAATTCGGGTTGGGCTAAGGTTGGAGCAACATTCAGTACATCTAGAGTCCTAGTTATGGTGGTTATTGCCCCGTCATCATCTTCAGCAATCGCAGTTATTGTCATTGGACCTTCTTGGTTAGCAAGGAAAGTACATGTTGGCTGAGTAGTTCCTTCATTACAATTTAAGCCAGGCCAAGTAATTGTGACCTCTTGCCCGGATGGAGATATAGTGTCTACATCCCCACTATCACTAGCATCAGCGAAGACGAATTGGTTAACCTCGATAGTTTCCGGAGCGCTCAAATTCATGTAAGGCGCACGATTTAATACGGTTGCAGAAACATCGATTATGTCAGTGTCAAGTTCATCATCGGTAACAATAACTTGTATATTCCAAGCTCTTCCGTCACTCCAGTTATATTCGATGATACAATCCTCACTGTCAACATTGTCAATTAGTCCAGGTTGTTTTTCCACAGAGAATCGACAGGTCACCGCTCCACCATCTTCATCAAAACTTGCTGATGCATCGATAGTGACATTCTCAAAAGTATAAACTCCATCTACAACGGTTACTTGAGCAGTAGGAACTCGTCCAATAAATATCTCAACATTGGCTAAATTGTTGGTACGGTTTGAGTCTTCAGTAACTAGGTTATCAGGGTCTACTTCAATTAGCAGATTCTGAATTCCTATCGGTTCATTGGCTGGTACTTCCCAGTCTATGTCAACTCTTGATTCACCATAGGAAGGGATTGACGGTAGAGGTTCGGTTATCACAGTACCACTTGGAGTTGTAACATCAATTGTAGTGGCAGTGGATGCAAGTAAGCCTCGGTTTTGAGTTGGAATAGAAAACGACAAAGTATCGCCAGGTAGAGCATTGTATCCAATTGATTTAGTTAGGGTTGATTCAACACCATCTCTGGTTCTAGTGACAATTATCGCATCGGTTTGAGCAATTAGATCAACCGGGGTAAGCGATAAATCAATCACGATAGTTGCAGCACCGACAATCTCTGCTTGAGGGTCCCAAACAATTAATCCGTTACTGGAAAAGTCATCACTAGAATTTGTAGTATCAACTACGTTAGATGAATTTACGATTTCTGTAGCCTGTCCATTGGCATCAGTTGTTGGATTGAGATATGTGTTAGTCATCTCATAACGTAGTTGTAGGTTAGTATTGGCCTGTGCATTACCGCTTGGCCCCCCATAATCTATGGAAATGGTTTGTTCTACATTTGGTAGAGTTGCAATTCCTTGTAAGCCAACATCAATTTCAAGGTCGCGGGTCCCTGGATTTGAATTCGGATTGACACCACTTGACCCAGCTGGCTCGTATGATTTAAGTAACCAATCAATAGTAAATCCAGCAGCATTACTGATTCTCATCCATGAATTATATCTAACGTCAGGACAATACCAATTGAATCCTTGACTCACTCCAGTAACGTTCCACTCGTTTATTTTGTATGAATCGTCGCATCCCGAATAACCAATATTGATGCCATCTTCGGTTGGAATTCCTTGAGCAGTAATTTGCCAACTGTTGTTTTCAGGCCCTGCCGTGTCAAATTCTGAGGGATCAAAATAATCAGAAGAACCGGAAACAGAGGTAGAAGCAAAGAATTCCATGTACCATTGATCACCTGTGTGTAGTGGGAAATCATACTTTTCTTTGGGTGGATTGTAAGATGTGTCAAAAGAAATTTCTGCTATATCTTGTTCTAAGAAGCCAAAATTAAACGGTCGAAATTTAACATCGAGAGTAAATTCAGAATTGATTACAGCCATATCACGAACTCGTATAACATCTTCACCACTATAACCTATGTCGAGACGACCACTAACGCCTTCTAAAGTCGCACCACTATTTCCAGAGGTAAAGTCTCCTTCAATTTCCATCCTGTAGGCTAATGTTTGGACGTTATTGACATTGATGAAGAAGATATCCTTAACTTCGTAAACAGTATCTCCTGTCAAGGTGTTGAGAGATGCAGCAACATTAGCTTGTTGAATCAGTTGTTGAACATCAAACTGAGTTTCATAGGTATATTTGTCACCAATTCGCCATGTAGG
>DUKP01000097.1:5431-13594 GCA_013329295.1 Candidatus Poseidoniaceae archaeon | reverse complement strand
GATCTTTTGTCCGATGATAATCTTATCACCCACTTTAGAATCTCCAATAGTATCAATTGGATTTAATACGCCGAGTCCTTTGATTTTCACCATTTCATCGATGAGTTGAAGGAAGAAAATTTTTCCTCCTTCTTCCTCTAAAGCCACCCATTCTGTTGAACTCACAAACTTTGCTGGCAATCAATTTGATTTAATTTCTACTTTTCTAATTTGAATTGCAATAATTTGCACTAAAAATAGTGGGTTTGATATACTGCCTCAACTGACCGGTTAACATGAAGTTGTATAATAAGTCAATTTCGCTTATGATTGTGGCGCTATTTCTTGGCAGCATCGCCTTAACGATAGTTACAGAAAGTGCTAATGATGATTTATTGGTTTTACCAGATGAACCACAGGTTAGTGAAGCACCACCATCTCCTGGTCACGCAGTATTTGCCGAATATATTGGTGCTAGTTGGTGTCCTCCTTGTATGAGTAGCGCCTCACCTTCATTAAATGAATTAAAATCAGAACATCCTGAAGAGATGGTATTTATCTCTCACTATGGTTATGGCAGTCCTACAGTTTATCCTCCCGACCCACTTAACCGACGTAGCCACGTTATGGATGGCGGTTCAGGAATTCCTGTGACAAAATTTGGTGATACAAAAGCACCTTCTACCTATCACGTAAGCGGAGGTGGGTCAACTGGAACAATGTATGATACTCAGTTTAGCACCGGCGGAAATATGCTTAATCCTAATGACTTTTCTTTGCTGGTTAGCCAATCAGAAAACGGTAATAACATGGATATTGAAATAACAGCCACATACTTTGGATCTTCATCATCAGTCAATGCATATTTGCAAGCAGTAGTTACAGAACATTATGGTGCGCAGCCATATGATAATGGAAATATACCTCACAATGTAATTAGAGATTGGTTACTTAATCCAGGCAATAATGGTTTTACTCAAATGACTCTTACTCCAAACAATCCAGTATCTACTTCGTGGAGCGTTCCAATCTCTACTGTAAGGTCAGCAACTACTGATTCTGGTGCACCGATTTCTGCTGTAGATAACTTCCTAACAGTTGCAGCATTAATGAGCGGACCTCACAACACATACAACAGCGTATATGCAGCCGCAGATGCTTCAATGGGACCTAAACTTGATCTTGCAGTTAGTAGTGTTTCCATTAGCAATCCTGCCGGTGCTAATGGCTATGTCAATGGAGACCAAATCTCGCTGTCAGCAACGGCAACAAATGTTGGAGGTATTGATTACTCTGATGGAGGTAATCTAGAAATTGTATACATGGATGGTAACACTCCTGTAGTTGTTTCATCTAAGCAATTAACCAATCTTGTAGTTCAAGGTACAATGTCTCATACTGCCACTATTGACACAACTAATCTACCATCAAATGCATGGTCAACTGGATTTGGTGCAAGGCTAACCGGGCTAATTGGTGACCGCTCATCAAGTAATAGCATTCTGGTTGAAAACTTCAATCACGACAGACCACCTACTGCAAAACAAGCAACTGTTAGTGGCGACAATGTGATTGAACGAGGTTCTATCTTTACAGTTGTAGCTAAGGGTGGAGCAGATGATTATGTAGACACAATCCAAACAATGACTTTCGAACTTGAAGTATCGCCTGCAGGAACAAATGCTTGGGATGGAAGTATAGATTCTGGTGGAGACAACATAGTCAACGAGGGAACCTCTAATGAAGGAAGGGAGTACACCATGACTCCAAAATTATCAATGCCTGCTGGAACTTATGATTTAAGATCTCGAACAATAGATAGTCGAGGTCAAGTTAGTGATTGGAGAGTTACTCCAAATGCATTTAGTTTAGCAAATGGTATCCCTCAAGTCACTGCAGAACCGGTTCCTACAGTAATATGTGATGTAGAGACAAATGTCGATATGACAGGGCATATTAGTGATCCTGAAACTGCATTATATGACTTGGTTGTAGATTCTAACAGCCCTTACTTTATCTCATGGAATCCACTATCGACAACAATAACTGTGAAATTTACATTCGATGAGGTTCAAGGCTGCCCATTGGGTCAAAAGAGCATCCTCGTGACTGTTGATGATGGTGCAGACTATGGTAATGATGATAATTTACCATATGGTACACTGAAGTTTAATGTTATTGAAAATGGCCAACCAAGGTGGCTTGGTCTTCCAACACAAACTATAGATGAACAAGGCCCTGATTCAGATGGAACACTTCGCTTACAACCTTATGTTAGCGATACAACTTCTGATGGCCAACCAAGTTCAACCAGTCTACTATCGTTTGACATAGTAGGTGAATCTAATCCAGGAATAATTTACTCACAGATTATCAATGGTGTTCTAGGTTTCGAAACTATCGGTACAGATGCAGAAGGTCAGACTACCTTGACAATTCGAGCATGTGATGCTGACATGGAGTGCTCAGATCAAACAGTTTTGATTAATATTAATCCAATTAACGACGCTCCAGTTATTGACATGTCTCCATTTGAAGGTTTAAGAATTAAAACCGGAGAAGAATCAACTATAGATCTTGATTCCTTGGTTAGTGATGTAGATAATGCAGATAGTGAAGTCACTGTAATTGTAAGTTCTCCAGACGAAGCAGGAGGAGCGCAGTTTAATCGACAAACAGGAATGTTAAAACTAAAATTTAACGAAGTTGGCGATAAGAATATTGTAATCAAAGTTGTAGATACTTACTCATCAAATGAATATGTTGCTACGGTTGAAGTATACGATTCTGACGAATTTACTATTGCTATGAGTCCAATTGAAGAAGGCTTTATGATAGTAGAAATGAGTAATGTGTACATCGGTCAAATGCCTTACATCAACATGTACCTTAGTGATGATGCGCCAGTATTTTCTTCCTTAAGCGTTAGATGGCAAACCTGTAGCAATGAAGGAGTTTGTGATGGAATTTGGTTCTATGACTTGGATATGACTCAATCTGCTTCCGGTTGGGAGGGAGTGCTTGATATTCCTAATGCCGGAGATCCAACTAAGTCTTCAAGGCCATTTGGATACGACTATGGCGATTATTTCTACTTGATGATAGATGGTGTTGATAGCCTCAACAACAATTACAAGACACCTAGAGCTGTCGAGCCATTATACAAGTGGACTGTAACTCAAGACATGCCATCACCATCACAAATGGACGTTCAAATGCTTGAACAACATATTGATAACTTAAATTCAAAGATTGACAATTTGAAAGAACAAATTTCGGCAAATCCTGATGCAGATAATTCAGAATTAGAATTAGAATTGATCGATGCAGAATTTGAATTAGAATTAGCTTGTTTAGATACAAGAGTTGTTTGTACTAAGGATGATACTTCTGGAACTAATATTGATGATAGTAATAGTGAATATAACTCAATATTGATTATAGGTATAGTAGTTGGAATAATTTTTGTTGCTCTGTTAGGTGGAATGTTCCTGTTACGTGGCAGAGAAATAGATGATGTTCATGGCTTCAAATGGGCTGATACAACACTTCCAGCACGTGATGCTGTTGCCAATTCAATGTACGGTGGTACGCAACAGATTTTCCAACAACCACTACAAAACTCACAATATGCTCCAAACTATCAACAGCCAATTCAAACACCTCAATATGCTCAACCAGCACCACCACTAAACATACCTCCGCTACAAGCACATCGTGGACCTCCTTTGCCACCTGGTGGATTGCCAGCTGGATGGTCAATGGACCAGTGGGAGTATTATGGCCAACAGTACCTAGACAGGTTACAAGGCTGAGATTATTGTTAGGTTAATGATTCTAAACCCATAAAGGGGAGAAGTGTGAGGGGTTAATGTGACCGGTGAAGATATCGACGTCGAAGATGCCTCGGACGACGAGGTTACAATATGGTCTCCTGAGCCTACAGGTAGCGATGATATTGTTACAGAAGGTGTCGAAAAATGGATTGATTCTGTTGAATTTGTATCAACTGAAGATGTACCAATTCCAGATACTTTGGTTGACCAAGTGATTGGTCAAGAAACTGGTTCAGTTGTTATCCGTAAAGCCGCTGAACAAAGGCGTCACATGCTTATGATAGGTGACCCAGGCACAGGTAAGTCAATGTTAGCAAAGTCGATGACTGAGCTTCTTCCGAGAGATGTTTTAGAAGATGTTTTGGTTTATCCAAATGAGGATGATGAGAATGAACCAAGAGTTCGATGTGTACCAGCATCAAGAGGTGAACGAATCGTTAAACTTCAACGCGAAGCAATAAGACAGCAAAAAGAGCGTTCACAAAAAATGTTGCTAATTGCATTTGCTGCCATCGGCTTTCTTCTAGTCATTGCCACATTACAAACTGGTGATATAATCACATTATTGTTTGGTGGTTTCTTGTTAATGTTTGGATATATGTTCATTCGTGGCAGACTTGGAGCTTCTGATGAAAGTAGAATTCCAAAGTTGTTAGTCAAGCATGATACTAGCGAACTTCCACCATTTGTTGACGCTACTGCGACCTTATCAGGCTCATTACTTGGAGATGTAAGACACGATCCGTTCCAATCTGGTGGCATGGAAACACCAGCACATGATAGAGTTGAACCTGGTGCAATACACAGAGCCCACAAGGGAGTATTGTATATCGATGAAGTTAATCTACTTAGACTCGAAGAGCAGCAAGCATTGCTTACAGCTATGCAAGAGCGTGCATTTCCTATTTCAGGAAGGTCAGAGCGTTCATCTGGAGCATTAACAAAAACTGAACCAGTGCCCTGTGATTTTATCCTAATTGCTGCTGGTAACCTTGATGCTATTCAGGGTATGCATCCAGCACTTAGAAGCAGGATTAGAGGCTATGGATATGAGGTATATGTTAATTCAGAAATGCCTGATACTTCCAGAAACCGCCGTCGTCTAATTAGATTCATAGCACAAGAAGTAATTCGTGATATTGGTACGACTAGAGAGATTCCTCACTTTGACAAATCCGCAGTAGCTTTGATACTACGTGAGGCTCAAAGACGTGCAGGAAGGAGGGGTAAACTATCTCTACGCCTAAGAGAATTGGGTGGATTAATTCGTATTGCTGGAGATTTAGCTAGCGAAGATGGTTCAAAGTATACTACTGCTGCACATGTACTAGGTGCTAGAAATATTGCCAAACCACTCGAACAGCAAGTTGCTGACCGTATGATTGAGCGCCGTAGAGATTATTCCCTACTGGTTAATTCAGGTGAAAGAGTTGGTAGAGTCAATGGTCTTGCAGTTCTTGGTGCCAATTCAGGACTTTCAGATTTCAGTGGAATAATGCTCCCAGTTGAAGCATTAGTCACTCCTTCACAAGGCGGTGGCGGTAAAATTCACGCAACTGGTGGTCTTTCTGACTTGGCTAAAGAAAGCGTAACAAATGTTAGTGCAGTAATCAAGAAACTTACAGGCAAGGATATTTCAGATTATGATATTCATATCCAATTCGTAGATACTCACGGAGTTGATGGAGATTCAGCATCCATTACCATCGCTACAGCGGTGATTTCTGCCTTGGAAGAAATTCCTATTAGGCAAGATTTGGCTATGACAGGCTCTCTCTCAGTTAGAGGTGAAGTATTGCCAATTGGTGGCGTGACTGCTAAGATTGAAGCAGCAGCAATTTCAGGAATCAAAACAGTTGTTGTTCCTAGAGCAAACTTGCAAGATGTATTGATTGACGATAAGTATGCTGACAAGATAGAGGTCATTGCTGTTGATTCACTTGATGAAGTCATGGAGCATGCGCTAATCAAGCATGAGCAAAAAGCAGGACTTGTTGAGCGCTTGGGCAACGTTATTGACAGATTAACTCCAGAAGTTTCGAAGAAATCTCCTTCGGCTTGAATCAATTTATTTGGTTTAATTATCGCGTTGACTACAAAAACGATGAGTATTAGGCCTCGATATGACTGAACATTCGTCTTCAGAACCTGCTATAATTGCGGGCAAAGGCGCATTGTTTGTACTATTCATGGTTACCATGATCGATATGATTGGTTTTGGAATAGTAATTCCTTTTTTGACCTATCTTGTTGAAGATTTAGCAGCGGCTGAAGGTATTACAGAAGTTGGCCTATGGGTTGGATTATTAATGACCTCATACTCAGCTGCTCAGTTTTTATTCTCGCCATTTTGGGGTACTATTTCTGATCGAATTGGTCGTAGGCCAGTTCTCATGATAGGTCTAGTTGGGAATACGGTTTTTTTCGCCATGTTTGGATTAGCCAATACACTGTTAATTGCTTTGGCAGCACGATTCCTTGCAGGTGTATTTAATGGAAACCTAGCTGTTGCAAAAGCCTATATTGGCGATGTAAGCACTCCAAGTCAATTAACAACAAGAATGGGTATTATTGGTGCTGCTTTTGGTCTTGGATTCACAATTGGACCATTTATCGGAGGGGAGTTATCTAATCCAGCAGAAAGGTGGGATATTTTTGTAGATACAATCTTTGATACTTATCCATACCTACTTCCATGTATTGCAGCAGGTGCTTTGTCTCTAGTATCGCTTATTTTTGCTTATTTCAAATTACCAGAATCATTACCTAAAACAAAACGCTCAAATTTTGAAAGCGTAAGTTGGTCCTCACGAATAGGTAATTCGGTAAAACAATCTTTTTCCATGCTAAATAATGGTCCAATTTCAGTTATTATTTGGGTAAAAATGCTGTTCATTTTTGGATTCACTATTATGCATGCTGTATTCATTTTGTATACTGGGATGTCTATTGATACAGGTGGACTAGGCTATAATGAAGCACAGAATGGTCGCTTATTCGCCATCATAGGTATTGCTGGAATCATTACCCAAGGAGTCTTAATTGGTCCATTATCCAAGCGCTTTGGTCCAGCTAAGTTGTTACCTATATCTTGTCTTTTATGTGGTTTAGGCCTTGTTCTTATTCCATATACCCAAGCTGATTGGGCTTTTGCTTACTTATTTGCTGTAGTAATTCTTATTTCAGTTGGAAATGGTATATTCCAACCTTCCTCCTCCTCATTGCTAACTACAACTGCTAAGCAAAGCGGATTAAATCTTGGTATTGTAATGGGTGCTCAAGAATCAGTTAGTTCATTCGCTCGAATAATTGGGCCGTTAACCGGTGGAATTGTTTGGACATTAACTGTATCAAGGAAATGGCCACTTGATTATCACACGGCTTTCCATTTATGTGGTATAATGATGCTATTATCAGCAATATTATCTCTAAAAATTAAGACATTTCCCGATGAATATTTGGAAGAATCATAGAACTTCTGTAAGTATTTTCTCCAGTTCAGTGTTGATCATCAAAATTAAGGTGCCAAATTCAGGCGGTATGTTAGGGTCTTCATACAATTCTTCTAATTTTGATTGACTCATAGCGATTCTTACATCGAGCTTTTTACTCTTGTTAAGTAGCCATTGTTCACAGGCTTCTTTGGCTTGCCGTCGAATGTTTCTAGGGACTTTGGGGTCATCAATTTGATTGATAACAGTCGCCACTTGTTGTAGTCTAGTTTCCACATCCATGGTTAATCCTCCAATGCTGGGTAATATATCCACTGTGTAGGCCGTCTTTAAATTCATTGTCGACACGCGCCTAACATGGCACTGACATCTGAGCAAGTATTGGGCTGGAGCCGAGTTGGCGTTCTTCTACTTGGCATGGGCTGGGCTGCTTGGATGGATCATAAGGAACGTAGAGTCAGCAATAGTCATTGGATGATTTGGGTAAAACCTGCGATTTTTATTTGGTGTCTTGAACTATTGGCAAGAGAAGCAGACTGGACAATATTCCTTACCGCATCTGCTGTTGTGGCCTATGCATCAGTTGCAGTAATTGGTCGGCCAACCATCAAAGATGTTCTATCTGGCAATCGTTTAGACATAATTGTCTCGATGTGGTATCTAGTCAGCATTGTTGGAGTAATTGTTGGAATGACTAAGTATGGTGATGTTGATTTATTGAATCTTTTACTTGGTGAAGAATCTGGAATGGCAGCTTTATACTGGACGACACTGTCTGGATTAGTCGTTATTTTTGTTATTGACTTTGGCTGGAGATTACGTTTAATTCATGGTGGTGCTGATGCAAAGGCACTGATGTGGGTTGCCATCTTGGTGCCTAATTGGTCAACTATGCC
>DUKP01000097.1:0-5045 GCA_013329295.1 Candidatus Poseidoniaceae archaeon | reverse complement strand
CTATTGATGTGGGGTGGCATAAGTTTCCTGCTAATTCCTATTCTCCTTATTCTCAAGAATATAACTCAAGGGAATGTAAAATCTGTTAGTGATTTACGAATGTTTTGGCATTCTACTGTCATGCCAATAGACAAGGTTCAAGATAGCCATGTTTGGTTGCTAACTTCAATGATTGAAATGCCTAATGGCGAGTTAAAGACATATCATAAAACAAGGGCGCCAAGAAGAACTCCAAGTGATGAGCAGTTAGCTATACAAATTGAAGAATTAAAAACCAATAATGTCGAAGAAGTTTGGGTCAGTTACAAACTTCCATTACTGGTATTCTTATTCCCAGTAATTTTACCAATGGCTATATTTGGTGATATAATCGCAATAATACTACAGATTGCTGGTTTATGATTAAGAAATCATACACCTTTACGCTCGATATTTTTAGGTCTCAAGCCCTTGTAATTGCACTTTCTGCATTTTTGAGCACGCCAAGCAAGTCTTGCATTGCACTTCATACAAATCTTACGACGAAGCATTCTTGCTTCTGCCTCAGGGAAACGTGCCATGTGCGTTCCACCAACTTCCCCTATTTAACCACAACCAAATCACTATGTGGTTGTAATTTATTGCATCACTACATTGAAACGCTATTCTCATGAGGACAATATATGCGAATCGTGCGCCTACCCGGTATTCATCATGATTCAAATGTAGTTTTAGTTATTGGAAACATAGGAAATATAATCATCGATGCTGGCACTTCATGGTACCAATCATTACAATTGGAGCGAATACAAGGGATTCTCGAAGAGGGTGGTGACATTGTTGATACTGTTGATAGAATATTGCTTACTTCTAGACGATTTCCTTGTTCAGGTGGAGCAAATCATTTGTCATCGGAGTTAGGAAATTGTCCAGTTCACATTCATCCAGAAGGTCAATCTTCGTTAGAAACTGGAGATTTCTTTACAACTTGGGCCAATAGATTTGATTCAGATATGCCTACAATCACTACAGAGATAGTCAATCACAATGATGTATTTCCCTTGGGTCAAGGGCAGATTTGTGCTATTTCTGTTCCAGGACATTGCTCTGATGGTATGGCTTATCACATACCTGAGAAGGAATTGCTTGTTGCAGGATTATTAATTCCAAGAGCAGATCGACCAACAAGATGGGACATGCCTACAGGTTGCTTGCCAGACATTGTGAAAAGCTTACGCAGCATAAGAAAGTTAAAACTTGAAACAATTATTCCACTTCAAGGACCAGCGATAAAGGGAAAAAAGCATGTGTTAGAGGTATTAAATCAACACATCGAATTTTTTGAAAAATGCATTGAGATGGAAGGTAAATCTCCAAAATCGTGGGCAAGACCAGCGCAAACTGCTTTGTGGTTTACTCCTCATCCACCCTGGCCACTTGAAGAAAGAGAAGAAATCAACTGATTATTGGCATATCTAACATTGTTCCAAAGACAGAATTACGTGCTTTCTTTTCCAATAGTTTCGCTCGTCGATTAGAGCGCTCGATTTGCTTTTGCTCGAAAATTTGATTACTGCTATAATTAGAAATCATAACACCTTGCCAGTCATAATTATATTTTGACCAACCACTATGGACTATGATCTCATTATTGGTTGTTCTAATACTGGTGATACATTCATCATGGTTAAACAACAAAACACAGTTGCTTGGAACTTCTCTACCAATCATCCAAACTTGACCATTATCATTACCAACGAGTAGCTTGTCAGAAGTTGAACTAACTCTACACAAAGAACGAATCAATCCGCCATTTGTCTCATAAGCATCGAGTAATTCTAATCTTGGTAGTGATAATTTAATCACATTTCCTCTAGTATCTCCAATTACTAGTGATTCGCAAAGACCAGAGTCTCCTTTCATTCCAAGTAATACCGATGCTGGATATTGTAATCGATAGTTTGTTCGACGACCATTATTTGGGCGCCAACTAATCATTCCGTCATCGAGAGCGATGATATAGCCATCACTCAAAACCATGCTGCGTACTACGGTTCCATTTGTCATACAAAAGAAATGTCAGCCGGGGGTAGGATTACTTTTTGTAGACCCCTTTGGGAAAACTGAAAGTGAAATCAATAAGTGTCTTCATTCTTATTTTCTTTCTTCCATGTTCTGTAACAAGACTTGCAAACACGAACTCGACCTTTGGTTGCGGTAAAATTACCTTCACCCCACATATCCAATGCATTATCCAATGATAGTGAACGGCCTCCTAATGATTTGTCAGCGAATTTTTCACAACCACTTATCGCGCAAGCAAGTTCACCCTTGTTGGATTTTTTCTTAGTATCAGCTTTGTCTGATGGGTCATCTTTACGATGTTTTCTTGCTTTTGCTTTGAATCCCATGCAACTCCCACAAATTTACGCTTATTCAATGTTAGGGTTTCACTGCTTGGATACTTCACCAAGTTGTGCCAATAAACCATCAAAGATTCTCAGCAAGCCACGCAGAGTTACCTCTGAAACATTGGCAACTTTACAAACATCTGATTGAGTTCTTGAATTTCCAGATTCTGCGGCTGCTTTGTAGATTAGAGCAGCAGCAACACCCATCGGTTTCTTACCTTGCCAAATATCCTCATGAGGTTGTATTTTAGACCAAAGGTGATTAACTTGAGTAAAAATATTCGGTGGAAGTTGCAAGTCAGAGATGAATTTGTCAAAGTACTCGTTTGGTGATGTGATTTTATGCAAGTTCAACTTACGAGAAACTTGTCTAATCAATCTTGATAATTCTTTTTCTGTGACGGCATAACTTTCAGAAATCTCGGGAATCTGACGAGGAAGATTTTCCTCACGGGCAACTAAATATGTACATGCAGCGGCAACTCCAGCAATTGATCTTCCAGTAACAAAACCTTCACCACTTAATCTTCGGTAGAGTCTAGCTGTTTCTTCTTGCAGTGACTTAGGTAGATTTGATTTATCCCTTATCATTTGGTTTGCTTTGACCAGATTTCTTTCCCTGCTCTTTCTTGTTTTTGAACGCTCATCAATCACTCTTCTTCTGCGCCAATCTCTTCTTGACTGAGAATTCATTCCATGCCTTGAAGAAGAACTTGAGTTCAAATCTTTAACATCAATTGAGGTGTTGAGGCCTTTATCAGCTAATGTATATGTTAATGGTTGACCAACCCGCGAACGGTCTTCAGATTTGTCTCTATTGGTCCATTCTGCACCTGGGTCGATTACATTCTCTTCTACTACAAGCCCACATGAGTTACAAATTATTTCGCCTCTTGTATTATCAACTTGCCAGTCAACAACTCCACATTCCTCACATGGCTTTGTGTGTCCATCTACAACTCGTCTATTTTTATCGAATAGGCCGTACTCTGTAATCCCTGGTCTCGACCTTCTACTATTATCTCTATTCATTTACTTAACCTCCAGTTAATTAGTTAAACTTCGACATATATAAACCTTTTTATTTTGTGTCACCTAAATTAAGAGTGTACTAATAGCCGAATTACCCAATTTTCACACTGGTTTGACTTGAAGTAGGTTGATGTGAATATAAACTGTTGTTTTTGCAATATTGTTGTAGTTTATATGGTGTTTAAAGTTAAATTGTCAATGACATAGTTCAAAGACGGTACGCGTAACGCTTGATTCGACAGACATGCCAGCAACAGTGGTACTCGGAGCACAGTGGGGAGATGAAGGTAAAGGAAAATTGGTTGACCGTATTGCTGAGCAAGCAACATGGGTTGCTAGATTCCAAGGAGGCAATAATGCTGGCCACACGGTTGTACTTGGAGATGAGGTTCTAAAATTCCATCTTCTTCCCTCTGGGATAACCAGAAAAGAATGTAATTTGGTTCTTGGAGACGGCATGGTAATCGACCCATGGGTATTGGATACCGAATTGAAGAATTGGCAAGAATCAACAGGTGAAGACCCAAGAGGCGATCGCTTATTTGTTAGCGAGCGAGCTCATATCATCTTGCCTTATCATAGATTTTTAGATGGACTGGATAAGAAAATAGGAACTACTGGTCGAGGTATTGGCCCAACATATGCTGACAAGATTAACCGAATTGGACTTAGGTTTGGGGATGTTGAAGAAGTTAAAGATGATGATGAATGGTATTCTTCAACGGTCAGTCGAATGAATGCTTCTTTAGAGGCAGCAGGTTGTACAGATCGAGTTACTGTTGAGGGATTAAAATCAGATGTTAATTGGGTCTGGGATAATTATTCTACTAGTATAGGAAACACAGGCTTAATGCTTGATAATGCGCTAAAAATGGATGAGCATGTGATTCTTGAAGGAGCACAGGGTTGTCTACTCGATATTGACCAAGGAACTTTTCCATTCGTAACTTCAAGTGTGACCTCAAGAGGTAATTCAACACATGGTGCAGGGATTCATCCAGGGCACGTCAATGAAGTGATTGGCATAACTAAAGCATATATTACAAGGGTTGGAAATGGTGCAATGCCTACTGAATTACTAGATGAAGTAGGGGATCATTTGGGTACAGTTGGCCATGAGTTTGGTACAACAACCGGCAGAAAGCGTCGATGTGGCTGGTTTGATGCTGTAGTAATGCGTCATGCTCACAGAATCAATGGTTTTACCGGATTAGCCCTTACTAAGTTAGATGTGCTTGGTGGATTAGATGAATTGAATATCTGTGTAGCATACGAATTAGATGGCAAGGAAATTCGAGAAATGCCATCTAGTGCTTCAGCACTTGCAAGATGTAAACCAATTTACATCACCATGCCAGGGTTCCCATCCCACTCCCTTGTAGAGTGGCTTGGAATCGCAAAGAAAGCTAATGATGAGGGACTTGGTTATTCGATACTACCCTCTGCAGCACAACATTACATCAAACAGATTGAGAATTTGGTAGGAGTTCCTTGTACTTCAGTTGGCGTAGGTCCAGATAGAGATGCAACAATCGACTGTGTCGAGTGAGTATAACCATTGGCAACATAGAAAAGGTGGAGACACCCCGCCAGCCTTGAGGGCGCTTAGCTCAGTTGGAAGAG
>DUKP01000143.1 GCA_013329295.1 Candidatus Poseidoniaceae archaeon | reverse complement strand
AATTCTTCAGTAGAAGCATTTGAATCATTACTAAACCACTTCCCCGATTCAACCATTGCACTTAACGGAACTAATCCTACTAATTCGCTACCTTTTAATTCCACTGAATGGTCATTTGCGATTGATTTACAAATTTCAAATGCTTTATGAATTGAGCACTTATTGACATCTAAAATATTCATTGAAACTTGGCTAATTGAGTGAGAATCTAATGTTACTCCCATTCCTTGTATTTCTTGAATCATACCTCTTACTCTCATCTTTTTTCCATCTGAGGTTTTGATTAAACGCCCTGAACCACGAATTATAGAACCTATCTTTTTCGCGACTACTGCATCTTTTTCATCAACATTAACATTGTACGCGATAAGAATATCTCTAGCCCCAATTGTTATTCCACCTGATTTTGCTACAGTTTCGTTCCAATCTTTAGGCCCAAAATCAGGTAATCTTGTTGTTTCACTATGTACTTCATCATTGTTATCTAAACGAGCTTTAAGTCCTTCATATTCGCCTTTGCGTAATGTAGATAACAACTTTCTATCGGGATTTGTTGCTGCATATCCATAAAGAAAAGTGCACACATTGAATAGTTTAGAAACTTCTTTTGCTAATCTTTCTGCTAATTTAGAACATTCTTCCATTGTATAATTATTAAGTGGGATAAAAGGACAAACATCAACAACTCCTAATCTTGGGTGTTCTCCTTTATGCATACTCATATCAATTAGTTCAATCGATGCCTTAATCAATTGAAATGCTGCTTCATAAACGGCTTCAGGATGTCCTGCAATAGTAATTACAGTTCTATTATAATCCGAATCTGGCTCGACACTTAAAACTGAACATTTATCACTTTGAGTAATGGATTTGACAATCTCACTGATTACCGCATCATTTCTACCTTCAGAAATATTTGGCACGCACTCAATTATAGGTTGGTCCATGATGTATGCTCAATTAGACGGACTTTGAAGTTAGCCTTAATTGTAAATAGAGTCTGGTGAATCTTTAAGCCCACCATTAATTTTCTTGACATTAATTCTTTTAATAGATTCCAAGAAATCATCTTGAGTAATATATCCTCTACCTTGTCTAATTGCAATCATTCCTGCTTCAACGCAAGTTGCTTTTATTTCAGCACCAGAGAAACCTGATGTTTTGTCAATTATAGCCTTTAATTGGATCTTTTTGGTAGACATTTTATCGATATTCAATTGCAATATCGCTTTTCTTCCAACATCATCAGGAATAGGTATTTCAATCACTCTATCAAATCTTCCAGGCCTTAATAACGCCTCATCTAAGATGTCAGGGCGGTTAGTTGCAGCAATAATTTTGACATTTTCTAATACATCAAAACCGTCAAGTTCGGCGAGTAATTGCATTAATGTGCGTTGTACTTCTCTATCACCACTAGTTGAACCATCTAATCGCTTTGCACCAATAGCATCGATTTCATCTAAGAAAATTATTGATGGTGCCTTTTCTTTAGCAAGGGAAAATAATTCCCTAACCATTCTCCCACCTTCTCCTATATATTTCTGAGCCAACTCACTACCGACCATTCTTATGAATGTCGCATCAGTATGATTTGCTACTGCCTTTGCAAGAAGTGTTTTCCCACAACCCGGCGGGCCAACAAGCAATATTCCTTTAGGAGGTTCGATTCCAACTTTCCTAAACAATTCAGGCGAGTTAAGTGGTAATTCTATTGCTTCTCTTACAGATTCTTTTTGCTCATCCAAGCCTGCTACCGAATCATAACTAATATCTGGCCTTTCAACCATCTCTGCTCCACTGACCATTGGATCCCATGCATCATGTAAAACCTCAATTACTGCTAAAGTATCTTGATTAAGTGCAACTCTAACTCCTGGTTTCAATACCTCTGGAGAAAGTCTTTGATTTAATCCAACTTGGAAAACAGTTCCATTTGAAGACCTAACAATTCCTCTTTCTTGGTCTAGTATGTCCTCTAAATGCCCTACTATTAGTGGCGGAGATTTGAGACTTCGAACTTCTTCATCAAGCCTATTTGCTCGCTTTTTCAAGGTACGTATTTCAGATTCCAAATGAGCCCTTTCGTTGATTAAATCTTGTGTTTGATCTTGCAATGCTCTAAATTCATCCTCGAGTTTTTTCAACTCTTCCTCATTTGAGGATTTGATATCTTTAGGTGGAGTATCTACCTCGCCAACCATGCCAATCAATACATCCTGACGTCTATCATCTATGAAGTCTGCCATAATTATGATAAATTTCATTTTGATTGTTGTACTGGAGGTGTTTGTGAGACTATGAGTGAATGTGAAATTTGCGGAGCGATGAAAGTTAGCACTAAGTCAGTATTGATGGGTAAAGCAAATGTTAATGCTTGTATGAGGTGTGTTGAGAAATTGGGATTAAATCCAAAGCAAGTAGCTCCAGGTATAAAATTGTCACAAAATAGGACAAATACTTCATTCAAACCAAAAAGACGGAATGACATAATGTCTAAACAAGAGAAAGAACTTGTTGATAACTTTGCTTCAAAGATTGCTAGTGCTAGAAACTCCAAAGGATGGAATCAAGCAGAACTCGGAAAAAGAATGGCTGAGACCGTTAATGTCATCAAATCAGCCGAGTCTGGAAAACCTCCTACTGATTCAGTAATAAGAAAATTTGAACGTGTATTAGGAATTTCATTGATGGAGTTAAGTACTCCTTCAGAGACATCGAGAGTGATTAAAGGAAATAGTCGAGGGATGACTCTTGGTGATTTCTTCAATCAAAACGGTGATTAGATGTCTATACGAGTTCATTCTCTGTGGCTTGCACAGGATGATCCTAAGAAAAATACTGCTGTAATTTCCTCAAAACGTGGCGATATTAAACTGCATAAGAATATTAGTACTTTACCGAAAAAAGGTATAATTTTAGAACCCTTATGTGGTAAAATTTTTGGCCCAGAAGACCATGATATTCTTACTAAGAAAAATGGGTCATTAGTCGGTTTGGATTGTTCGTGGAAACATATTGAAACGAGCGTCGACAAAGTGATGCGACAAACTAGATTACAGCCG
>DUKP01000028.1:4886-19061 GCA_013329295.1 Candidatus Poseidoniaceae archaeon | reverse complement strand
CCGTATCTTTCAGTAACATATGCTGATGCAAAATCATCTCCTAATGGGTCTTCATAATCAGGAGAGCGGTGGAATTCATATTTCTGAACCAACCCTTCTGTTTCAAGATCATCAAGAACTTCTTCGGCCTTGAGACAATTTGAACACCACGTGGCAGTGAAATCTTCAGCAATAGCTGGCAATTCATCAATTGGAGTTGAGTTTGTCGAGAGATTTTCAATTGGCGTATGTTGGCCACCGAACACAGCTCCAGTATTAGTTGGCTCGGCAGGTTTAGCATTTGTTGAAGGTATTCCCATGGCGAGAATTAGACAAATAACGGTAATCGCTACAACTCTTCGCATGTTTGACCCATCAAACCAGTTGCTTTGAATCCATCTGCGGTTTGTTTTAATGCTATTTTCACTGGTTATACTATTATTTTTACAACAGTTTTCAATAACTGTCGCTAATCTGCCAATATGTACGGGGGTTCAAATGTGCTAAATTCACTACATAGTATTACCATTGAATCAACCCCTAGCGGTATGCTGATGCCACATTGGCTACAAAAGGCATTAACCGAGAGTATTGGTAGCAATATCTTGATTTTATACCCGAGTGAAACATCTCGTCAAGCCGCTCTCAATGAATTATCAAGAACAAATTCTGCTATTGATTCGTCAAAGCATCTAACCATCAAGCGTCTAATCCGTGCATTACTTACCGATTTCCGCCAACCAAATGTCTTTGATGATGATAGTGTTCTACTCTACAAAATACATCAGGAATGCGTCAATAGGGCGGCCAAAGGCAAGTTTCCGCTATTGCATATAACTGGTAAGAAATGGGGCATTGGAAAGACGCACAGGTTATTACAATTACACCAAGAGATTGCCAAACTTCCAACAATACCTCCATGGGAATCCGACCCTGGCGTCAAGGAGTTTAGAAATGCTTTACTTGCAATCGAGAAATCATCTTCAGGAACCCATCCAGATTTGATGCAACATCACTTAAACCGTTTACTCGATAGCATTGACGGAGATAATCTGCCGTTCAGTCTTCGTGAACTGGCCGGCATAATTATTCTTGACCATCCACCTGAATTTAGCGAAATAGAGAGAGAAATTTTCTCTAAGATTTCTCAATATGTATCAATTCATCAATTGTGTAATCCGGGTAAATTTAGATTGGGATACAGTGGCGCATATTTGCAAGATGTCAAGTGGTGCAATCAATCGGATTTACCGCCATGGGTGCCATTTCACGAGGTCGAACAAGTAGATCACGACTCACCATGGTGTTCTAGTGTGTCGGAATACAGAAATTCGCAATATCACAAAGTTGTTGTAGAACATTCTGGACACATAATAGATGCAACAACCAACCTTCTTGATAGCCTATCGATTGTTCCACAAGACAAGATTTTAATTGTCGATGCAGATTTACAAAACAGAGCTCACAGATGGCAGGAGATGTTACGGCAGTTGGGAATTTACAGTGCTAACAAAAAACATACAATTAGCCAAGAGCCATTGATTCAAGAATTGATTTATCATTTACAACTTGCTAGTGGCCTTGAAGCATGGTCGTTTGAAAGGTTACGGCGGTTTGCCAATAGTACTAACTTCGCCATTAATTTCGATTTAACACATCCGACAAATCCCGAATTACTACCGCGCCCACATACAGAGATTTTAGAAAACATATCTCGAAGTTTCCACGTATTAGGCGGCCCGGGAGCTGCTGAGCGTTGGTGCAAAACCTTAGACCAATCACACCAACAAATAGGTGATTTTGATGATAGCATGGCAATCAAGCAAGAGGAAACGCAGTGGTGGTTAGCAAATATAATCAATTTATGGAATATTGTTGCAGATATTGATTTCGAAATACCAAAGCTTGAAGGTTGTTATAGCGGCGATAAGTTGCCATTAATCGAGCCTCTTGATACACCGATAAAGTTGCTGGAGGCGTTGATAGAAAGCATAGATTGGACTACAATGATGGCCGATGATGCTCGCTTTAACAACTGTATTTTTGCAGTGGAAGCAGTAAAAGATAAGCTATACGCTATTGATTTAGAACAAGATTTAGCCGATGATGCCGACTTGAATTTTATTGATTTAGTCAAGCTTGTAATTTCTAATGAATATAATAATGCACCTAGGATTGATTGTGCAAATGTTGTGATATGTTCTCCAAGTGATGCGTTTGGACAATCCGCCAATGTTGTAATTTTAGCAGGCTTAGATTCGGAGTCTTGGTCTATGAAACCAACCAATGTTCCTTGGTTAGATAATGCTACTAAAGTAAAGTTGGGGTTGGCAAATTCAGATATTAAGGTTAGACAAGGACGTCACGAATTAAGACATATTCTCAACAGTAGTGATTCAATAATTGTAATTGATACTTCATTGGATGAAGCAGCAAGCCCCAGTCCGCCACTTTCAGAGTGGCTTGATGATGTTAGTGAAGATGAGTCTATTTTCACTACCTTGCCAACATTTGTTGAACCTGAAGAGTATGATGAAAATAATCGTCAAAGGTCTTGGAATTTGTTAACATCGGATAACAAAAAGGCACTCAAACTGAGAATTTTTACTACAGAATATGATGGAAATACACCAATCAGTGTGAAATCTGGCAACAAAGGTCGAGACATTCGCCAACGTGCAGGTCTTGCATTACAAGATGGAAGGGAAGTAGAACTACTACCTAACAACAAATCATCTCTTGCTATGGCTTACGAATTACCGATAAATAACCGCTTACGGAATTCACAACCGATAATGAAGGACATAGATGTAGGGCAATCAATGAATTGGCAAGAGCGAAATAAAATGATTTCATTTTCTTCAATAAATTTACGTCCTGGCGAGAGGTCTGCTAATTCAAATACGAGAGGGAATACTATTTGGCCCAATTTAGGGTACAAGATAAATGGCATTACTGTAAGTCCAGCAATTGATCCAAGGCCTTTACCATTACAGTTAGATTTGCCTGTTACACTACAGGCTGTAATGGGTAATTCACAATCAGCCTTGCTTCCAAAACGATGGTCACCATATCGACTTCAAGCATGGCTAAAATGCCCAAGGCAAGCATGGCTTACCAATTATTTACAATTAACAAGTCATGAGGTTCAAAATGAAGACCTAGATAATCGAACGCGTGGTTTGTTAATGCATGATATCGAAGCAGAAATCATGTCATTAAATGGCGTACCGGTATTTGACAAACCATTGACTAAATCTGTGCCACTGATAGATTCAACTCATAATGAAATAGATGTGCTTTGGCAAAAAAGCCTTCAATTCCTAGCATCTAAAAGCCCTTGGCTATCGAGAAAAAATGCTGTATCAGTCCATCGTTGCCGCGAGGTTATCGGAGTTACGCCAGATGTCTGGCAAGAATATCTTGATGGAGAGATATCGCTAGAGCCCAATGGCAAAATAGCCAATTACCTAACTGCAAGTTTGGCCTTGAAACATTCTGCTCCTTTGGTTTGTGAGTGGATGATTGCTTCACAATCCAAGTCACAAGTTACGATTACCGGTATAGCCGATGATGGCGAAATAGGAGAATTCTCTCTAGCAGGAAGGGTTGACAGGGTTGATGAGTTACATATTCCCGGGACCGATAATACTCAAAGATTGATTATAATTAGAGATATGAAAACCGTCAATGGTCCAAAGGTAAAATTACGTGGAGAAAGACATCGAAGAGCCATTTTTGATGAATTACAACTAGCCCTTTATGCCAAAGCTTGGGAAGCAGCATTTCCAGATGATAGAGTAATTGGTGTTGGAATTACTGAAGTTGGAGAGAATACAGAATATTATGTGGAAGTCGATCCAGATTATCTCGATGTTGTAGCAGACTTATCCATCGGAAAAATAACGACATATACATCGAAAACATATCGTGATTTAGATGAGGAAAAAAGCGGTGAAAGCAATGGTTTCCGTGCTTGGTTAGATGAGCGAATTAGAACTGCTTTACGAGTTGTCGATGGAGCCGAAAAAGGCCATGTTAATCCTACTGTAAGCGATGATTGTAAATTTTGCAAGGTTAGAAGATTATGCCCGTCGGCAAAATTGGGGGGTAAATTATGAACTTCCCATTTAACAATAGTCAGAAATTAGGTCTCGATATAGACAAACATATTGCCATCGATGCTGGTGCTGGAACTGGTAAAACTGCAGTTATGGCTGAAAGGTATGTGCAACACTTGCTTGCTGAATATCAACGAGCAAAACAATTACTCCCCAATGGTCCAAGAGCACCACTCCAAGGCCAAGGAGCGCTACGCTCACCAGCGAGAGAGAGAAGTAATTTGGTGGAATGGAAAGGCTTGTTACCAAGCGAGGTTGTAGCAATTACCTTTACTAGAAAAGCAGCATCAGAGTTACGTAATAGAATACGTAAGAGATTGAGTAAAACCGATATTGATTTGTATTCAATTTCAAATGGTGATATCGAAATGCTGCTAAGCAGCCTCGAAGATGCACCGATATCTACGATTGATGCCTTTTTGTCAAAACTAGTAACACCTTATCTTGATATTTTGACTACCCAGCCGGCAGGAGAGCAAATCGCAGAATCAAGGTCGCCAATGCTGATTTCCGAAACGATCAATTCTGCTTGGCGCATTAGAACAATTTACGATGCCGATGAAGCAGGAGTTCTTGGTGACCGTCAAGGATTTATTGATGCAAGAAATAATCTCGCCATTTTACTCGGTGGGCAACGAAATGCAGAGATAGTCTTGGCAGGGTTGTTGAATACCTCGCTCTTTGTTGAAGAAACCAAGCGAACCATAAAGCAAAAATCAGAGGATAAAGGCATCGAATGGCGGGAAACTGAATTAGTCAATCCCGATATAATTCTAGATTTGATTGGCCATCCTGCAGAACCGTTTATTGACGAACTCTGTACTGAGATAAGAGGTGTGCTAAACAGTTGGTTAGATGTGTATCTCGAGCACCATTTGCATTATATTTTGGCCTGTGAGCAACAAATCGAAAGTCAAAGCACCAGATTCAATCAATTAGTGGAATTAGCAAGAAATATTCACCCAGAGGATAGTATTGGTAAACTGCAATGGGTATGGCTGGTGGCGGTTTGTTGTACTTCGAAATCATCACTAGATGGCTCTGAGCATAATCATTTTCCACGCAATAGACTACCTAATGCAGATGATTGGCATGGAGGTATTCAAACCAACTCGAATGTCGACTTACCAAAGAAACAAATTGCAGAGGTTTCTGCTCAATCAACACCTTTAGCCCAACAATTAAAGAGTATTTTGAATAGTAATCTTGGCCAATTAGCAAAGATACTAGGATGTAGTTCGTATACCTTTGACCCTAGAATACCATTATCGTTTTTATCTGAAGAAAGCTCGTTAAATTATATTGAAATCACTGAGGATTTGGCTGCAGAGCCTCCTAATGGCAGAATACGCGTATCCAAACAATTACAACTTTCTGTATTACGAGATTTACTAGTTGTCCACAAAGGTTGTCAACAAATTTTAACCCTAAGAAAAATGCAGGAAGGAGTACATGACTTCGACGATATACAACGATTAGCAGCGGACTTACTACTCTCCCGCTGCCCGGAAATAGTACGTTACGATTATCCAGTCGAGGTAGTAGATATTCTGGACAATTTAGGTAATGAACCATGGTCTGATAATCATATAGATCAAGCGAGACATTTGATTGATGACAAATATCCTCAATGGCGTGATGATTTTGAACGCAGAGTAGGGATTTTGAAAACAATTAGACAACAATTCCTTGCCTTCATTGTCGATGAATATCAAGATACAAACCCTGCACATTTTAGACTATTATCACGCCTTTGGGGTTCACGAAGAATCAAAGAAACATCAGATTATCATGGACCATGGGATCCAACAATTTGTATCGTCGGAGACATGAAGCAAAGCATCTATCGATTTAGACAAGCAGAAGTTACAGTGATGCGTCGTACAGTTGAAAATATTAAACGCATGAACCAAATTGAGTTTGGTAATACTAATTTTGAGTTTAGAACTTTAGATAATGCACGCGACCCTAGGCCAATCGCTGGAGTTGATAGTTTCAAAACCAGCGTGAAATCATCAAAGGAATTGCCAAAAAACACTGGTAAATGGAACCAAATAGATTTCAATAAAACCGATAAAGGAGACATTATTACCGATGATGAAATCATTAAAAATAGAAAATACGGACATATTGATTTGACCTCAAATCACCGTACTGCACACGATTTAGTAAATACCTTGAACGAAGTATTCGGCGATGTATTCAATGAACGCCACCATAGTTTGCCTGGCGACTATCACGCAAAACCACAACCATTGAAGGCAGCGAAATTAGACACGCCTCATGGCAAATTGGAATGGTTAATGCCTCTAAAGGTGGATAATTTACCACAAGTAATTGACAATGAATTATTTGACGAATCAAACCCAACTCGTATCCACTTAGAGCATGAAATGATTGCTTTGAGGTTGCAAAATTTAATTCAAGGAATCCCATGTAAAGTTTGGAATCCATCAAAAATGGAATATATGACTCTAGAAAAACCAACCGAGGAAATCAAACCAAGCGATATCACCATCCTAATTCATTCGAGAACCCATATCGCTGATTTAATCGAGCGGCTACAAGCTAGAGGCATACCGGTTATCTCCGACAAGCAGGGGCAATTACTCACTCAACCGATTGTTGAAAACCTAATGTCTGCACTAGATTTAATCGCTCACCCCAATTCAAAATATGCTGCAGCATCATTGGCGAAATCACCAATTATCGGTTTGACAGACAAAGCATTGAATCAGCTATTTTCAACTCATTCAGAATCGGATAATTGGTGGCAAACACTTGCAGATACCGTTTCAAATCCTAATGTTGCTAAATTATTATCTCATATAACTAAGCAAATATCGGGCTATAATGTCCACAATATCCTCAATGATATAATAGATAATTCTGATTTGATGTTTGCTTATTCTGATGATTCGTCTAGACAAAATGCCGAGCAATGGTGCAATTTGGTGTATGAGATTGGTAAAGATTGTGGCCATAATCCAGCAGAAATTTTTGCTCAGTTAGAAGCATTACAACACTTAGGAAACAAAGGCCCACAAGCATCAGCAACACCGTCATCTGGTGCAGTCAAGATTATGACGGTTCACGGCGCTAAAGGTTTGGAATCTAAGGTAGTAGTAGTATCGGGTATTTTCCAAGCAGGTCGTTATGATACCAACATTACTACACGAGAAAATGTGCTTGTGACTCCAGAGATAATTTCTGGGCGAATCAATCCATGGGCTTCGTTAGACCGTCCAGAAGATGGCCTTTGGCAGTTCACTAAAAATATCAATAGTGCTCAAAATCAAGCAGAGCGAAGAAGAGAATTTTATGTTGCATTAACTAGAGTTGAACATCATTTGATTATCGTAGGAAACCCCACCAATAAAGCAGAGATGTGTTCTGAAACTGGATTGATACAGTATACTAGCAAACCTTCAGCTAAAACGATGGGGCATATGTGGATGGAAGCACTGAGATCGATTGCTCACAAAGGCGAATTGGCCGAATCTCCGTGGTTAAAAACCGATGATATTTTTGGCCAAGAATTAGGCGAATATGGTGAACATGAAGTATCATTAGACCCTGTAAGCCTTTACTTTAATTCTCAACTTGGAAAAGGCAATATTAGGTCAATGGCAATTTACCATAGCCCAGATTGTTTCTCCGAAATCAAACCGATGACTCCACAACAAAGATGGCAATTAGTCGAGGAAAAAATCGACTCAAAATCAACTATCGCCTTCAACGAGCAAGCGCAAAGAAAGGTGTCACATACATTGAAATTAGGTGCTAATGCCTTAGATAATAGCGTTCAATGCCGCCATCACCATTGGCCGAATAATTTAGCAGATTGGAACAATAATCGTTTGAATAAACTACTTGAAAACTCAGCAAAAGCCAGCACGGAATCTAGTGTTTTACCATCTGCTATCGAGTTTGGTTTGATGATGCACAGGTTGGTAGAAATCAGTTTAGATAATCCTAGTAAATATAATACCAAAATTACAGCTCCTCTGCCTGAAAGTTGGTTCAATAAGCCTGAGTATGAATTAACATCCAATCAATCAATTGAGATTGTTTTGAGTGAGTTTGGGTTTAACAGAATAGATAAGTCAAGCGCTGAGCGATATGATGCAACCTTCGAGCGAATGCAAAAAGTTGCACAACTAGTCGATAATGGGCTAACCGGTAATTACGCGAAGGGCAAGGAAATACATGGAATAGTTGCAGAAGGCCTTAGAACAGAATTGCCATTTTTGTACAATCATTTAGTTGAGGTAGATACAGCAAGACAGGTATTTAGGAATAGTCAAATGCAGGATATGGCCAATGTGTCCAATGTTGAGATTATTTTCGAGGGAAGGGCAGATTTAGTAATGGCATACGCAGATGCAGATGGCAAGGGATATTTGCAAGTGATAGATATGAAGACAACTGGATGTTTGTATGGATTTAATCAAGATAATCCGAAACAAGGCACACCACTTCAAAATTTCAGCGGAGATATATTCGACAGATATCCATCTAATCCAGCCGAACAAAAAATCATTGACAAATACAAGTATCAATTAACCCTGTATTCTAAAGCCCTTGAAGCAATTGAAAATGAGAAACCTGAGGCTGAAAGGAGAATAGTATCACCACCTGCAATCCTAATTGCAGCATCAGGAAGAACGGTTGAAATGTCGCAAAAAGAGTATGAACAAGCTAAAGATGAATTAGACGAACAACTATCTTGGATAGGAGAATTAGTAGCCAACCCTCAAAGTCCAAACGAACCAGATAGGATGACCATGGAGCATGCTATGATTTGCTGGAATACAGGAATTGAACCGCAAGATTAGGAATTTTTCTTTTGACCGACAAAGACCAATGTCACACCGTTTTCTCCACCAGCAATCCAATGCTTGACATTTTCAAATCCAGCATCTTTCCATGCTTGTTGCCATTGTTCAGTAGTTCTAGTAGACATGTGAACGCCGACATAGTCGGGCCAAGACAAACTATCCTCGTTTTCTGCATAGTGATCGATTCCAATCACTGCCCAACCGCTATCATTAAGCCAATAGTCATGAAATAGCTTAAGCATGTTTTCAGGCTCTTTAAGATAGTATAGAAATTCCATCGAGTGGATAAAATCGAATTTACGCTTAGGCTGAAAATCAGGCAATAATGCCAGTGTATAATCGGTATCCCTGTCGATGGCTTTTGCTTTGGTAATCATTGCTTCAGCACCATCAATACCCATTGCATATTCACATTTTCCATGCGATTTTAATTTCCTAACCACCCATCCATTTCCACACCCAACATCAACCGCGCTGAAATTCTGTTCAGTTGATTCGACTTGCTGCCAAATAAATTCTAACATTTCACTAACTGATGCAGCATGACCTTTTTCCATTCCTTCATCTTTACCGACTAATGCCCAATCATGAAAAACATCGGTAGCGGGTCTTTTGGCCATAAACCTTGGTAAAAGATTCACTCAATAAATCGTCGCTTTGAATTCAGTAGACCAATTGCACATCAGATTCAGCACTAAGAGCAATCACTCCAGGAGGGCCACTCCACGTCATCCAATCTTGGTAACCTTTGAGTAATATCGAATCAGCATTCTCTTTGGTTACTCCATTTGCTGCTTGTGAACCGGTTGAGCAGTAGATATTTTTAGCTCCTTCAGTAATGGTTTTTACCATACCAAAGATCATTCCTTCAGGCAGTGTTCCCGACTCATTTATGCCGCTAATATATTCGGAATTCAACATTTTTACTCCATCCGCAGCAAAGAACATGTCAACGTCATATCCATCACTAATTGCTTGCGCAGCACATGCTAGTCCAACAACACATTTTCTTAAATCAACATCAGGGTCGGTGACAATTTTCACAAAGAATTTCTTACTCATGGTCACTACTAATTCAATTCAGTATATCATTTATTGTAAATTGTGGGTAAACTAAGGTTAGCACTCAGGGAGATAGAGACAATTCAGACTAACCCTTATTGGTGCCGGGCTTAACCCTCATTCATGGCCACCGTCAACGATGTTGTTGAAATCGTGGTCGTAAGCATGCGAGATGCCTTTCTGGCCGTGACTGTTTTCGTTGCTGCCATGGTATTGCTATTCAGTTGGTTGCAGTATGCAACCAGTGGTCGTTTTGTTGAATATATTCGAGAGAAGAAGAAATTACAACCCGTGATTGGTGCATTAATGGGTTTGACACCTGGCTGTGGCGGCGCCATTGTCATGATGCCAATGTATGCGCGTGGCTATGTGACATACGGAACAGTTGTGGCTACCTTAATCGCTACATTAGGTGATTCAGCCTTCGTATTGATTGGTGCTGCAGTCACCGATTCCAGTTTCATTACACCCCTGCTGGCTGTTCATGCCATCTCATTCTTTGTCGGTGTCACATGGGGATATTTGGTTGACATGGCCGGCATAACTCCTCGCACACCATTAGGACGCTTCGGTCCTACTATTTGGCAAGAAGAACCTCAAGTTGAGCCCGAGGGCGAATCGCCACTGGATGATCTTTCACGTGAAGTTCCCGAGGGGCTTGGATACAAGATTTTACATCAAGGTTATGTTTTATGGTGGATAGTTACCTTATTTGGTCTGGTTTTCGCTATTCTGTTACTGGTGTGGTCGGGCCAAGATCCAGATTACAACTTGGAACTATCTTACAACCCATTTACACTTGATGGTTTCATAACATGGATTGGTCTTATTGGAACCATCTTTTCTGTGGTTCTCTATGTGGCACAGAAGAATTGGTTTGCTGATGATACTGAAGCGACCATTGGTGATAAATTGCATTCTGGGCGAGAGACCATGGTGCATGCTGCAAGTGAAACCGCATTTGTCACATTTTGGGTGATGATCGCTTACTTAGCGTTTGAATTCATGTTGTTGTTTAGTGGGCTCTCTGAACAAGATATGGCCAATTATGGCGACGGGATGATTGCAGTCACAGTGGCAGCTATCATTGGAGTGATTCCAGGTTGTGGACCACAAATCATAGCCATTACAGCGTATACGAAGGAGATAATTTCATTCCCAGCACTGGCCGCTAATGCCATCAGCCAGGACGGGGATGCCTTGTTCCCATTGTTGGTTCGTCACAAAGCTGCTAGCCTTTGGGCAACAGTTCACACCACGATTCCAGCAATTATCGCAGGAATCGTATTGTTTGTCGCTGGCGTGAATCTCTGAGCAATGGGTACCCTCTGAAAAGATCCATGTATGCGATTCTTACTATGTCCTTAGAATATACTTCTTGGTCGGGGTTTATTTTTTAATTTAGAAGTTTCAAGTTTACAATATGCCAGGGAAAAACGGGCGGAAGAACTCAATTAAATTCAAAACCCCAGCCATGAAAAAATGGCAAAGAAATCACCTGAAACAAGAAAATGGAGAGCTAGCCAACAGTACGAGTGAAGTCGTTACTGGCTTCTTAATTCCAGCCTTTGCTACCTTCTGTTTTTTCATGGTTGCTGGGGCATTAACTGCTGATGATCCCTGGGGCATAGTTGCTGCATTCGGCATGACAATGGTATTTTGGCCTGTTATATCACTAATTTTTATTCTCTATTATAATTCTAAAGGAAACGAGAATCGAAAGAAAGGAGCAACTAGATCGTTCATTGCATCTTTAGCGCCAATCGTAATTACGATAGTTTTCGGTGGTATACTTCAATCTTGAAATTACAAATTATATGAAGAAATATCTAACCGAAAATTAAGATGATTAGTCCAAATTCGCATCAATTACCCTTGTAATAATGGATAAGAAGAGGGGCACCTATGATTAAACCAGTTATTCCGCTAAAGCCTCTTTCTTTTCTCGCTTTTTCCGATTTTGGCGTTTTTTGTACCATGGATAAATCGGCCATTTTGCTAGACCAGTCCACATCACTAAGAATACAAATGTTGTCGAAACGAAAACATCTACTTCACTAGACCAGGCTGAATCCATCCATCCATATTCAACGTAGGCTATCCTAGAATGGTAAATCACCAGCATTATTCCTAGTCCTAAGTGTATCCATCTCCAAATCTTATTCCAATTCTTAGACATGAATAAACGGTATTCTGTTGACACTTATAATATTCTATTTTTCTTTGAAAAAATTAATTATTTAGTCAACTAAACCCCATATCCAAATGGGCACTTAGAAAATCACAAATTAGTATTGCTCAAGAACAAGTTCGGTAGTAGTTGAACCGATTTCATTCGGCGCAGCCATCCACATCTTGTCAAGCAGGGCCCTTAGCGCCATAGTATCATCTACGTGAACTAGGGCAACAAGATCTGCATCTCCAGATACTTCATAGACGATTTCAATACCATCCCAGCCGGTTACTTCAGAAGCAAATGAGCCGATTTCCGCGCCTGGTAGAACCTTGATTCTAACTAAAGCGGTAAGTCCTACGCCACCCTCTCTAATGGTGTAGCCTCTAATGATTCCATTTTCTTCCATCTTCTTCATATGTGTGCGAATGGTTTTCTCTGAAGCTCCTATGTCTTTAGCGAGTTCAACACAGGACATTCTTCCATTTCTTCGCAGGTGGGCAAGGATTGCACGGTCAATTTCAGCGATTCGGGCCATGTTGCGGAGTTCCAGTATAGGTATATTAAGACTCGGGAAATTCTATTTATCGGCATAATTAGGGCTTAGATTTCCTAAATGCGGTAAAATATGGTAAATTTGTGCGATTTTACAAAATCCGCTTTATTCAAAAGACGAGTTCATTTGGCAAGCATGAGGCAAACCAATGTCTAACCGAATCACCGGATTAAATGCAAGAATGGTACTCGATAGTCGTGGTAACCCAACTGTCGAGGTTGATTGTTATGTTGATGGCTTACTCAAAGGCCGCGCTGCAGTACCAAGTGGGGCATCAACTGGAGCCTATGAAGCACTTGAGATGCGTGACGGTGATGCTTCCAAGTATCTGGGCAAGGGGGTCAGTCAAGCGGTTGAAAATGTCACTCAGCGCATCGAAGAAGCCTTGGTCGGGTTGCCTGTGGATGAACAAAAAATCATTGATGAAGTGATGATCGAACTTGATGGTACGCCAAACAAAGCTAACCTTGGTGCCAATGCTATGCTTGGCGCTTCACTGGCGTGCTTACATGCTGGTGCAGCAGTTCATGAACTACCTCTGTGGAAGTATATTGGGGGTGTATCAGGCGGCTTAATGCCGGTGCCAATGCTCAATATTCTCAATGGCGGCGCACATGCAGCAAGCAATGTTGATGTGCAGGAATTCATGGTTATGCCACATGGGTTTGACACCTTCGAAGAGGGACTTAGAGCCGGTGTCGAGACTTATCACTCGCTCAAGAAGGAATTGAAGGCGGATGGTCTACTTGGCGGAGTAGGCGATGAAGGTGGTTTTGCACCAAATTTACCAGCCAATGAAGAGGGACTCAAGTACATGGTTCGCGCTATTGAAGGGGCAGGATACTCAGTTGAAGAGATGGGTATTGCCCTAGATGTTGCAGCAACTGAATTCTACTCTGACGATAAATACCACATGGATGGTAAAGCGATTTCCAGCGAAGAACTTGCTAACATTTACTCCGGCTGGTTAGATGATTATCCAATTCTATCTATTGAAGACGGCTTTGCTGAGGATGATTGGCGGGGATGGTCTAATTTCACTAAGTCAGAAGGTAACAGAGTACAAATTGTAGGTGATGATTTGTTCGTTACCCAATCAGAAAGACTGGCTCAGGGAATTGAATTGGGTGCAGCAAATGCGATGCTGGTGAAGGTGAATCAAGTCGGTACCGTAACTGAAACTTTGGAATCAATGGACCTAGCATCTTCAAACGGCTTCAACAATGTAATCTCACATCGTAGTGGCGAGACCGAGGATGTAACTATTGCTGATTTAGCAGTTGGTACTAGGGCAGGGCAAATCAAGACTGGAGCTCCAGCACGTTCAGATCGTGTAGCTAAGTATAATCAGTTACTTCGAATTGCTGAGGATGTCAAAGAATACCGCTCACCATTCTAATACGGGTTGATTGAAATGCGTTGGTGGCGACACATATTGCCAAT
>DUKP01000028.1:0-4478 GCA_013329295.1 Candidatus Poseidoniaceae archaeon | reverse complement strand
CACATCGACGGATTTGAGATAGAAAAAGTGGCTTCAGGGCTTGGTGGTCCGACTTGTTTAGAATGGCTTAGTGCCGATGAATTGCTGATTTGTGACCGTGATGGTGACCGAATTATGGTGATGAATATTTCAAATGATTTTGAATATGAAACAATTATTTCTGGGCTCAACAATCCTCATGGGGCTCATTTTGATGGAGCATCATTATTTGTTTCAGAAGCGGGTAAACTATCGAGATACTCAGTTGGCGAGAATTGGTCGATAGGTGAGCGTGTTGTTTTGATTGAAGGGGTGCCGGTAGGCAACCATCAAACCAATGCAATCAATGCTTTCCCAAATGGTACATTAATTTGGCATTCAGGCTCGACTTGCAACATATGTGACGAGGATGATTCACGAAATGCAGCATTGCTATGGGTAGATGGAGTAACTGGCGAGCATGGAATTTTAGCCTCGGGAGTCCGCAATTCCTTTGATGGCGTATGGGTCGAATCGATGGGCTATCTCTTTACTGATAATGGCAGAGATTGGGAGGGCGACCATCCCCCAGAAGAAGTCAACCTATTGATTGAAGGCGAGGATTATGGTTGGCCAGATGATGACCCAGATAATCCAGTGCCCGAAGGAACGATTGGCCCGGTTGCAAAGTGGCAACCTCATACTTCGATGAATGGTATTGATGTTAGGCCAAGCAATTCTGCTTTACCTGGCCTGTCAGAAAATGGTGGACATACAGTATACGCTTCTGTATACGGATCTTGGAATACTTTATTGCCACAAGGCCATGAAATCGTTCGTATAGATTTCACACCAGAATTTGATGATAATGGTAATTTCACTGGCTGGGATGCAGATGAAACCAGCATTGCCACCCAACTTGGAACTCCCTTGCCATTACGCTTTTCTCCAGACGGAGATTTGTATTATGCAACATTTGGTGGCGGTGGAACTCTAAATCGGTTTGTCGAAATTTAACTTAGCCGAATCGCCGCATCAAACAATGTTTCATCAGGTTTTGCAAGACTGCGGATGTATCTAGCAATAGTATGTTGAGACTTTGCTAAGTCTTCTAAATCACCAACCCATTCTAATTCAGTAGTAAAATCACTACCAGTTTCAAGCGGTTTGAAAGCCTGCCAAACCGAACAGCCGCTTCCATCCGCATCACTAATTTGTCTAAACCAAGGTTGATTTTCACAATTTGGCACCTTGTTCATATTGTTTCCAGTGATGTATTCTACGATACAGTCATCTTTGACATGTTTGATATTGTTGCTTTCCAACATTTCTACTATTTCGTCACTTTCTGCACCACGTTGCAGCCAAATTAGAGGCATCTGATCCAAATTATATTTCACTATCATCGTCAATATTGCTTCCATAGTGCGCTTTGGTGCTAAGAAAAATACTACAATCTCTGGGATTATACCATCTTCAATTTCCCTTCTAATCACTCGCCCTAGAATAGTTCTGCCAGCATCTCGTGGATGAATTGGAACAAGGCGCCACCCATGGCTATCTAAGTCATGAATCGCTCGGTGAGCTGGGCGTGTTGAGTTTAGGCCAGCGCCGAGAATATGGATTGATTGGGCGCGATAAATCGCTTCATCAATCCAGCTCAAACCATTTCCCTCCGCACTTAATTGGAGCATACAGGTTATCAATCCGTGTTTTCTCACAAGCCATTAAGCCATTTACTGAGCCTTCTAACACCCTCTTCGATATTTTCCATCGAAGTAGCATATGAGATTCTAACATAACCTTCCCCACCTTCCATTAGAGATCCTGGTATAAGTTGCACTTTCGCTTCTTCCAGCGCTCGATTAGCAAATTCAATATCTGTCATGCCGGTTTCTGTGATATCACATAGTGCGTAAAATGCTCCTTCTGGCTTTGGAACAGTTATTCCTGGTAATGCGTCAAGTAATCGATAAACTACATCTCTACGCTTGTTAAACGAATCAGCCATCATTTGCGTTTCTTCTTCCAATGACAACGCGGTTATTGCGGCTGGCATAAGGAAAGTAGCAACATGCGTTGCTGCGCTTGCATTGATCTTCTTGACCGCATTAGCAACTTCTGTACTACCGCCGATCCATCCTAAGCGCCAACCAGTCATAGCCCATCCTTTAGACCAGCCACCAACAGTAATTGTACGTTCTTTACCACCTGCAAAATTAGCTGGCGAAGTGTAGCCATAATCAGCCCATACCAATGTTGCATAAATCATATCATCAATAATCCACAAATCATGTTTAACCGCTAAGGCTACCAAACGCTCGATTTCTTCAGGATAGTATACTGCTCCAGTAGGGTTGTTTGGTGAGTTTACCATAATCGCCTTGGTCTTAGGAGTAATCGCGGCTTCTAAAGCGTCGAAATCTGGATGATAATTATCTCTCTTAACCGGTACATGAACGGGGACTGCACCAATTAATTTCAACATTCCATCATACGATGGCCATGCCGGCGCTAATAACAAAACCTCATCGCCGGGATTAAGGGTTGCCATCATAGCATAGAGGACGGCTTGCTTACAGCCAGGGGCAACAACAATATTTTCTGAATCGATATCGATATTGTGTGTTGAGAGATGATTGGAAACAGCAGCACATAATTCTGGAGAGCCCTGGGTTCTGGTGTATGCCGTTTCCCCTCTGTCAAGTGCGGCTTTTGCCGAATCAACGATTTTTGTCGGAGTATCAAAGTCAGGCTGGCCAACAGTAAATCGAATTACTTCGGGACCAGGAGGAGAAAGAAAAGCGGCAAATCCTGTACCAACTTTGTCGATATTGTTGTTTAACTGCGGCATAACAAACCCCCAATTAATTACACGCTGGTATTTCCTCGCTATTCATTATTTGTGCAAGAATGGAATAATGGAGCACGGACTGGGATTTGAACCCAGGTAAGAGGATTTGCAATCCCCGACGTAGCCGCTCCGACATCCGTGCAGTAAATAGGCGGATTAGCAAGTTATATTTCAACGCGCCTTATCACAAATTAGATTTGTTTAAGTCATCTAGCATCTTGACTTACATTACTCAAGGTTGGTTTCAGTGCTTTCTATTTCTTTACCCGGCAATACTCCTTCAACAGCATATTATGATTGTCGTTATGCTGTATTACGTGAGCCCCTTGGATTCAATCGAGGAGCGGAATTATTGGATGACGACAATCAAGCCATTCATGCTTGGATAGAGCAAGATAGCAAAGTAGTAGCAGTTGGTAGGGCTCATCTAATTCCAATAGGAACAGATGGTTCAGGGGCAGATCATAGTGGCCCCGGAGCAGGAAAAATCCCTGGATTTGGACCATTAAGCGATATTAACAATAGGCCAGCAATGCAAATTCGTCAGATGGGTACGCTGGACGATTATCGTCGCAAAGGGCTTGCAGCAGAAGTATTAGCTGCACTTGAAGACGCAGCAAAAACCCATCTTTCTGCAAGAATTGGCCTACTTCAAGCAAGAGAGCACGCCATCCCTTTCTATTTATCTCAAGGATGGCAAATCATCGATGAACCTTACGACATTACAGGAATCGGGCCACATAGGTCGATGATGAAGGAACTTTAATCGCCGATAAGCGCATTTTATCGCGCTGTTCATATACTCGAAGTTCGTTCCAAATGTTAGAGGGAACACTGGGTTCCCTAAGACCGACCCGTGAAAAGCGATGAATTTGGAGAATAATAATCAATCAAGTGAAAATAGACAAAAAAGGCAATTGAAAGCCTGTTACGCAAGAAAAATTGCGTTAGCATCAGTCTATTTTAATGATGATTTTTACAATAATCTCAGCGTAGCATCGCATCAATCCCATATCTCGGCCCAGAAACAATCTGCACCAAGAATGGAAAGAGAGAACAGCGGGTTCTCTATGTAAAAACTAAGGAAGTAAAAAACATGAACAGAAAATTAATGAGTATGCTTTTGGCATTGTTTCTAGCACTTTCTGCTGTTTCAGCAGTAAGCGGTGACGGATCTGACCCAAACGACCCATCTGATGGTGGAGCCGATTGGGACGGTGACGGTCTTACCAATGCAGAGGAACAAAGTCAAGGTACGAATATGAATAATGCTGATAGCGATGGCGATGGATTGCCTGATGGCTGGGAAGTCAACAATGGAATGAACCCCACCAATGGTGGAGATGGAAATGCAGATCCTGATGGAGATGGATTAACCAATGCTCAAGAGTATGCAACGGGTACCAACCCGAACAATGCTGACACCGACGGTGACGGTAAACCAGACAGTTCTGACGCTTATCCAACAGACCCTAACGACGGTGAGTATTCTGACTCCGACGGTGACGGTATTCCTGATGCATATGATCCAGACTTCACTGAATCTGGTCAAGGCTCAGGCAATGGCGGAACTAATGGTGGTGGCGAATCTGATGCCGGCGGCCAAGCTGAACAAGGTGAAGGACAAGGACAGGGTCAGGGACAAGGCCAAGGACAGGGCCAAGGA
>DUKP01000005.1 GCA_013329295.1 Candidatus Poseidoniaceae archaeon | reverse complement strand
TAATGATGGAAACTATGGTGCAGTAGCTCATAGTAGTGGTATTGTTGTTGCTAATGAACAAGCTTTAGATGATGATGTTTGGGCTGATTTTGATTCAGAGGGAGAATTCGAAGCAATAGATTATGCTAATGAAAACTGGTGGGCAGTTGAATCTTTAGAGGGGAATCTTAGCATCTATGAATTTACAGAAAATCTTGAATCACACAATTCTAATCAATTACCAATCTCTCTGCCATCAACTATATTGTCAATCGATTTACAGGTTGAAGATTATCTTTACTTATCGATAGAAGGGCTACTTAGTGTCGAGCGATATGTATCGAATAATCTTTCGACAAACGCAACTTATGTTGCTTGGCAGACTGGGGATTATTGGCCAAATACTGTAGAGACAGCCTTAGCAGGAAATGAATCATGTAATGGGGATACAGTCCTTGAATCAATTGAATTAGGCAATTGGTGTACTTATGATCAAGGCTTATTGCGATATAGTGAATCTGGTGTAGAGACAATACGTTTGCCTGTATTATCTTCGGCTGGTGGATTTGGTGAATTGCCACAATTATTCCTAGCATTTGGTGGAGGAGACTCACCGATAACAGTTGATGACGGAAATGTTGCAGTTTCCAATCGCTTGAGTCTTCTCAACATGGATATAGGATTGAGTAATATATGGGTGAAAGGACTTATTCCGTATGCCTTTGGTAATGATAGCGCATTACGTCTAACCAATGATGGAGAATATAGTGAGTTGGCTGGCTTAGAATCATTGGCAGATTTAGATGATGTGGTGCTTGGTTTTGTTTCCCTTGATTATGGTGAGAAGTTATCTGCTGCTGGAGAAGATGAGCGTTCAATTATCATTTTGGCAGGAGGGGACTTAGATTCCAATGATGAATCAACAATTAATCAAGCGATTTCAAATTTGACAAATTGGTTTGATGAGCGTTCAGGTAGCGATGATATCAACTTACAATTTACTGCAGTTAAGGTGGAAGCAGCAAAAACAGCAGCCCAATCATCAGGGGTTATCTCTGGCATGTTTCTGGTATTTGGTACATTTACCATTGCAGCAGGAGTTTTACTTGTTCTAACAATCGTTTTGATGCTAGCTGAATCACGACGTAGCGAACTTGGTGTAATGCGAGCAATTGGAATTACAAGGTCAGATGCTCGAGCATTAGCAGTGATGGAGGGAGTAGTAATTGCCGCTATTGCTGGTATAATTGGTGCATTGATTGGCTTACTTTTGGCCATGGGTATTAGCGCTGGATTTAGTAGCATATTCGCAAGTGCTGGCTCAGATTTGTTTACCTTCTCATGGGAGTTTACTTCCTTGTTTGCTGGCTGGGCTTGGGGCTTTTTGCTAGCAATGCTTACCTTATGGGCGACTGCTTTGTGGACTTCAAGACTCAACATTGTTGCAGCACTACGTGGCGGAATGGTAAGGGTTCAGAGTGGACTTCCATGGCCTTTGCTGTTGGTTCAATTCTGTACTTTAGCTGGTGCAGTACTCGCTTTGCTAATTTTGGTTCTACTTGGATTTGATTCAGGATTTGCTTACTTGTTGTGGAGTATGGGTGGCGTATTTGTTATTGTTACAGTAACGCCAATATTCACCTGGGAATTGCCAATAATGCTTCGAAATAGAGGTGCGGTTTGGGATAAATTGGCTCGCAATGCCAGCCGCAATAGTTTTGCTTGGCTTGGCAGTTTGTTGTTAGTTTGGACAATCTTGCTTGCAGGCATTGACCCGATTCGTAATGATATGACTCCAGATGAGTTGTCATTCATTTTACTTGGTTTGGTTGAAGTATTTGCTGGAGTAATGGTGCTAACAAGTCTGGCACCAATGCTTGTTTCTCGATTAGGTCGCTCACGCTTCTTGACCAAGCGTATGGGGCCAACTGTTCCAGTTGCATTAGCACATCCTCTGGCTAGTCCAGTTAGGACTGCAGTAGTGATGGCAATGTTTTCAATTACCGTCTTTTCAGTAGTCGTATTAAGTGGCTATACTGAGCAATTTGACAATTACTCAAGTTCATTTGTCGAGGAAACAGAAGGTGAATTTGAACTAATGCTTACCTCTTCACGTTCAAGACCGATTGAGTTAGGAGGTGATCCCTCGCAGTGGAATCTAAACTCAAGCCTTATTGATGATATTGATGCAACAGGATTAGTATATCGGTCAGAAGCATTCTTGGAAGATTCTAATGAAGAGCGAATGCCATATGTTTTGCGTGGTTTTGATGAAGGATTTGCCAACCACGGAGGTCTACCATTATTCGAGTGGGATTCTCAGTTTGGCAGCACTGAAAAAGAGGTTTGGGATACAGTTAGAAATCGACAAGATTTGGTGCTTTTAGATGCATCATTTGGACTGGAATTAAGTACTGATGGAACGGGACTTTCTACGTTAAGTTTTTCAATTGGAGATTCGATTTTTCTAATTGATTTATCGAACCCTGGAAATAAGCGAATTGTAACTGTTGCAGGCTTCCTTGAACAGTCATCATATCTGTTCTCTCCAGGAGTTTGGTTGAGTGGCGATGTTGTCCAAGATCAGTTCGATGGAAGACTCACAAGAATGTATGTAAGTTTGAGCGATTCAGCAACTCCATCAAAAGATTTTGATGATTCAGGAATTAGTACGTTTTCTGCAACTGGCAAACCGGCAGATGTCCGAATAGCTGCTGCACAATTGGCTGAAGAATTGGAAGAAGAAATGAATAGTGAAGGAGTCACAATTTCTGTGATATCAGATGATGTAATGCTTATACAATCACTCGTTATTGCGATTCTAGGAATCTTTGAAGCATATTTGGCTCTAGGTTTGATTGTAGGTATAGGTGGTATTGGGGTAGTAACGGTACGTTCGGTATCTGAACGCCGTAAAACAATCGGTATATTACGAGCGCTTGGTTATCGTAAGAGCATGGTAATGCTATCATTCTTGATCGAGGTTTCATGGGTTGCAGTTCTTGGAATAATCAATGGTGTTCTAATCGCAATTGGTTTCCATCGTGCTCTCTATGTTGCTTTTTGGCAAGAACAAGGGGCTGCATTTACCTTACCTTGGAATACTATTTTGATGATAGTCTTAGGAGGATGGCTACTGGTAATGTTAGCTACTGCAGCACCTATTAGAAGGGCGACAAAAGTACCACCATCCGCTGCTTTAAGAGAATCATGATGCATTATTGATTATAATTTAATCAAATTGCTTTTTTACAAGAAATTAGGGGATATTTGATAAATATTCTATCTAAAAAATCTGTGAGGTTTAATTTTGCCATTCATACAAAAACTATACTCCAATTAGGTTACTAAATGCTTCACATAGTGGCATTTTAAGTATGAAATAGGTTGCTAAGGGGGGAAAAAATCCTTCCTATAGTATAAATACGACCTTTGGCGTGGGTGAGGATACCGAACCGTCGGAGGTATACTTATGAGAAAAATGACCCCAATGATTCTCGTCATCTTGATGCTGGCTAGTGTTTTATCCAGTATCGATGTGTACGAGTTACAAGAGCAAAATGAATTTGAAGAAACAGGTGCAAGGGCTGGCGCAGACCCAGAAGTTGTATATGTTACTTCACCTAGAGAGACAATTTACGCCACAGGTGGCGGCACAACTAACGAATTGTTAGCAGGAGAGCCAGTAAATTTCAAGGCATACTTGAGAAATAGTGGTGATGCTGATTTGACCAACATGCAATATCAAGTTACTGTATACATTGATGATCAAGGACAGCGAGGAGATGTTGCCCAAGATCTTAACGGCAATGACTTGTCATGGGCTAATGATAACGCTGTTTGTCCTAACTCTTGTCAATCTTCAGTTATCGCACCAGGCGATTACTTAGACTCAAACGGAGAATCAACCCTTGTAACATCTTCTGGTAATGTAATAGAGTGGATTCCATTCGCAGGCAAGTATTTCGTTGAGGTTAAAGTAACCTCTCAAGTACTTGGAGATCCTGGCAACGATGAAATTTCTTTTAGAGTATCAGTTAAGGACTACCATGATATTCAGGTTGGCTTGACTTGGTTAGACTCTGATGGTGAAGATGTGTTTGGTTCCGTTGAAGGAACTGACCCAGTAGATTTCAAAGTATCAGTAAGCCTAGAAGGCTCAATGGCTGGTATGACAATTAGAAACACCACAATCAAGGTTGATGTGACAGGTGGTTTAGTATTCAACAGTAATGCTGCTACAGATATTTTAGGTGTCCAAAAGACAGTAGATATCACCGATGACGGAGATGGAGTCACAACAACAGGTACAAGAATGATTATAGGTGCAGATGATGTATTGAATTCAACTAATAGGCTGACAGGAGAGTCAATTATGACTTTAACACCGCCTTCAGATGGTACTTACACAGTATCAGTGTCTATTCTTTCATACACTGTGTATGAGGTAAGCGATTCTTGTGCTGGCGGAGATGTAATGTGTGAAAGAACAATTGCAGGTACAGATGCTGAAGATGAGTATTCGGGTAACAATCTGGGATCCATCTACGGTTCTGCAACTACAGTTCATGACATTACATTGTTTGATTACTATCTTGCACCACATGTAGTTGGTGGAGAAGGTGGTGAAGATGAGGAAGAATCTGAAGAAACTCTGGATGACAGATATGGAAACATTGGAGAAGATATTTCTCAAACTCTTTCAACAGGCGATTATGATATGTTCGCAGTAGTAATGCACTCGTCCTCATCATCAACACCTATCTATGAATGGAATGTTACATTCACAGTCACAGATTTGGACGCCGGTACCTCAACAACCTATGAAGCAACAGAGTGTGAAGATTTGGAATATGCTACCCATCAGTATTTGGGTGTAGCTACTGACAAAACACCTGATGCAGATCCTGTAGGTTTTGTTTGTGCATCGCACAATTTTGATGTCGGCGAATACGTTGTGGAAGCAACAGTTAACATGGTTGGACAATATGATGAGGGTTCATCTACACTAGATACAAAGATTTCAGATATGGTTCCATCTAACAACGATTGGGATTACAGAGTTACCGTTGATAACTTCGCACCTAATATTCTGTCTCTAAAATCAACAGGAAATGATGTAGTTGTTGGCGATTCAGTAACATTTGTTGGTGAAGCATTTGATGTAGAAGGCGACAAATTAGAATTCACATGGTATGATGGTTCAGGCGCTGAATTATGTGCTGATACAGGTGGAGATGGCAGCTGTACTGTAACTACAACCGATACAATGGTTCCATCTTTCCAGGTTAGAATGGAAGTTACCGACAGCTACAATACCGTAGACGCTTCAATTTCTATTGATGTTATGGTGGACTTGACATTCCAGGCTACAGGTTTGGCTGATGGCTTCAATGCAGTTTACACGGCTAAACTTAGAGCAAGCGGACTTGATGTGACATTTGCTGACGGACCTGTTGACCAAGTTGAAATTGATTCCTGTGCAAACAGTCCAACTCCAGTTGGATCTGTTACTGTAAATCCATCAACAACTTACGATTCTTCAACAGTTGTTGAGCAAACCATGCACGTCCATTTCCCTAACGACTTGGGAGTTCAACACATGTGGATGGAAGCTGGTAATGTTGTAATTTCTGTTGCTTCTGGCGCAGGTGAAGAGGTTGATGCATCAACTTCAGGTTACACTTACTCGTTCCCTGCAGGTTCAGACTTGATTCCTGCTGGAACAAACTTCTATCTAATTGCTGAGGATTGTGAAACTCCAAACCCGCCTGCTGGTACAATTACTCAACTTACAGCATCCGCTGCTAAGGGTGGAGACATAGTAATCGCATACAATTACGATGCTCTTCTAAGCAATGAGAATGTTAGAATCGAAGTTACAATGGCTGATGGTTCAACGCCAGATGTCACCTATGATAGAGTCGAATCCGATACACGTTCTGTTACATGGGCATCAGGAACTGATGGACAAGCATATTCTGTTACAGCACAACTTTGCAACCAATATGCTTGTGGAGATTCGGTATCAGCAACAGTTACATCTGATGCATCAGTTGCAGCA
>DUKP01000135.1 GCA_013329295.1 Candidatus Poseidoniaceae archaeon | reverse complement strand
ACTTTACGTGAATTTTCAAGTACTACTCGCATAATATATTCATGATTCAATACAGTTTCTTCGTCTTTAGAAACTGGCTTGATATCGACCATTTCAGATGCAGATACCATTTCTTTGAGAGATAAACATCTACCCCACTCTTCAGCAAGATGAGGAGTTGATACTGAAATCAGATAAGTCCATGATTCGAGGACTAATCGTCCTATAGCGGCATTATTTCCGCCTCTTCTTACATACCAGTTGATATCCTTAATCAATTCATAATGAGAAATTTCAACAGCTCTCCTCAAATCATAAATGTCCATAGCTTCACTAAATTCAGCGACCCTCTGCTTTAATCTAGCAACTAACCAATCATCTATCGGTGAAGCATCACTACCCCAATTCAATATTGTTTCAGGCATTGTTCTCAGTTGCAACATCACACGATAGTTTGCTTCAAGAGCAGTATCAGACCAGTCCATTCCTGCAGTTGGGTTAGCAGCAAACAAAATGAATAATCGAACTGTGTCAGCACCATATTTTTCAATCATATCTTCAGGCGAAACAGTATTGCCAAGCGATTTACTCATTTTTGCAGATCTCATGGCTAGAACATCGCCACATTGAGGACAAGGCATCCCAACATGGTCAACACTTAGGGTAATTGAGCAAGATTCACACCATGGGGCTGCTTTGTTTACCATTCCTTGACACAGTAGTTCATTGAACGGCTCATCAATAGAGTGGAGACCAATATCCCGCAACGCCTTCGTCCAAAATCTAGCATAAATTAGATGCATTTGGGCGTGTTCAATTCCGCCACAGTAAAAATCAACATTCATCCAATGGTCTGCTAATTCTTTGGAGAAACATTCGTCATTATTTCTCGCATCGGTATATCTCAAGAAATACCATGAAGAATCTACGAAAGTATCCATGGTATCGGTTTCTCTTCTTGCATCTTTGCCACATGTGGGACATTTTACCCGCTTGAATTCTAAAGAGGTCTCGAGAGGATTACCTTTACCAAATACAATATCTCTTGGTAATTCGACAGGTAAATCTCCTTCAGGAACAGGTACTGCGCCACATTCATCACAATGAATGATTGGAATTGGAGTACCCCAATATCTCTGTCTTGAGATTAGCCATGGTCTAATTTTCCAATTCAGTTTTCTTTTTCCTGAACCTTGACTTACCAGTGCATCGATAACTGCAGTAATGGCTTGTTCACCATATAATCCTTCAAAATCTGTATTCCCGGTATTAACCATCCAGCCATAATCGGTTTCTGCCTTTGTTAAATCAGCTGATGCATCACCATTTTCGGACATAACCAGTGTTCGACGAATCGGGATCGAGAATTTTTGTGCAAAGTCAAAATCTCTCTCATCATGAGCAGGTACGGCCATAACTGCTCCAGTTCCATATGATGCGATAACAAAATTCCCACTCCAAATTGGTATTTTTTCTCCAGTTAGCGGATGAATAGCATTTTTTCCCAATGGTACTCCTTTTTTCTTATTCATATTTTTGATTCTATCAAATTCTGTCATTATTGAAACTTCATCATATAGTGCTTGCCAATCAGCCTCATTACCAGTACCAGAAACCAATGTTTTTGCCAGCGGGTGTTCGGGTGCTAGAGTTAAGAAAGTGACTCCAAATAATGTATCAGGCCTAGTTGTAAATACAGTTATTGTCTCATCAGAATCCTCAATCTCAAAGGTTATTTCAGCACCTTCGGAACGACCCAACCAATCTCTCTGCATAGCAGCGACATTTTCAGGGAATTGAATTTGTTCAAGTCCATCAACTAATTCTTGAGCATACTTGGGGATATCTAAGAACCATTGACTCATTTCCTTTTGTTCTACAGGCCCGTTACACCTCCAACAACGCCCAGCTTTGACTTGTTCATTTGCAAGAACAGTATTACAAGGGTCACACCAGTTTACTGGGGCAAATTCTTGGAATGCTAAACCGCTCTCGTAGAATTTGAGGAAAAACCATTGATTCCATTTGTAGTAATTTGGGTCGTGACTTTTCACCATTCTATCCCAGTCATATGAGAATCCCATTTGTTTGATTTGCTTGGTAATCGAAGCCATATTTTTTTCAGTAATATCATGAGGGTGACCACCTTCTTTGATTGCGGCATTTTCTGCTGGCAACCCAAATGAATCAAATCCCATTGGATATAATACATCAAAACCCATCATACGCTTGTAGCGAGCAACAGCATCTCCTATCGAATAATTTCGAACGTGGCCCATATGCATCTTGCCGGAGGGGTAAGGGTACATTTCAAGACAATAGAAAGAAGGTTTCTGATCATTTATTTTTGAAACAAATACTTTCTCTTCTTCCCATCTACGTTGCCAATAATTTTCATCGACATCTTGGATGCTATAACTCAGATGACCCCCTCCTATCCGCTACGGTTCCTCCCACAATAGGTTTCCATTTCAAACCCACTATTCAAGAACCGAATCTTTGTAGGGTTTTCATGGCACGAAGAATCGAAGTTCGAGCCCCCTCAAGAATTGATTTAGCAGGAGGTTGGACTGACGTTCCAACTTATTGTAAACAAAAAACCGGTGAAGTAGTAAACATAGCAATCAATCAATATGTAAGATGTGAGATGCTAATTGATGATGATAGGAAAATATCTTTGACATACAAAACAGACATGCCAACAGGTTCTGGTTTAGGTACCAGTGGTGCTATGAATGTAGGATTTATTTCAACTATAACAAGTTCATCACAGCAACCTATTGAAACCGCGGAAATCGCTTATCAGTTTGAAGCATTACTAGGAAATAAAGGTGGGCGGCAAGATCAATGGGCTAGTGCTTTGGGAGGAATAAATCATCTTTCTTTTGATGATGAAGCGGTTTCAGTCGAAAAGATTACTCCATCAATTGAATTTTGTAATTGGCTTGAGAATCATCTTTTGCTGTTTAATAGCCACATAACCCATGTCTCGGGAGATTTACATAAAAGCGTCTGGCAACGTTTTGAAGATGGTGATGAAGAAATAACCGACGGCCTAGATTTGATTAGAGAAGCAGGATTATTGATGGCCAAAGGAATTACGACAGAATCTGTTGAAGATGTTGTAAATGCAATGAATATGAATTCAGCAGGAGTGGATATTCTCGGACTCGAATTACATGAGCCATTTAGAGATAAGTTACAGGAATTATCGGATAATGGAGTAGTACGTGCTTGGAAAGCAATGGGCGCTGGTGGTGGAGGAGTGGTTGGAATTATTCTTGACTCATCACAGAACAACTTCGAAGTAATCAATCAATTAGAATCAAAAGGTTGGACCAATATTCCATGGAAAATAGATACCGATGGAGTGATAAGAAAAGAGATCAATCTCTAGCTTTGGTAAATTCCATATCAGTTTCAAGTAAAAATAGAGCTTCTTTGGTTAATTTGTAACGATTTTTAATTCCCATTTTTCGCTTCTCTACCAAGCCAAACTTTTGCAGAGTTCTCAAATGATGTGAGATGAGTTGCTGGCTCTTCTCTAACTTTTTGGCTAGTTCAGATTGGGTAGGGAATTCACCTAGTTGGTGCTCATCATCGAGTAGAGTCAGAATTTTTCCTTGCAAACTATTTGGATCCGGAGATAGCGGCGGAATAGGTAATTCGTCAGGATTCATTCCAGGGTATAGTGAATTGTTTAGAGGGTAATATCTGACGAATCTTCCATCATTTATACGCCATATCAATTCTTGATTTTCTAATAATCTAAGATGGTGTGTAATTTGGCCATTACTCATATTTAATGCGGCCATTAGTGCTCTAAAATGACAACCAGGATTAGCAGTTAAATAACCAATCAACCGTCCTCTTTGGAAACGGCCATCAGAGGTTTCATGAGTCTTACCAACTAAAGCAAACATCCAAAGTCCTAGAGAAGTTACTGGAATTCTAAGGCTCTCTGTATTAGATATAAGTAATACTAGGGTTAGGATTATTGATGCAGTTGCTGTACCAGTTACAGTAATAGCGACTACATCTATTTCATCAGAGGTCTCAATTTCCAATTCAGTTACAATGGAACTTTCGGGCTCAGATTCAAAATAAATTTCATCAATCACAACTAATTGTATTCCAAAAATACCACAGTTTCCAACACCGGTTTCAGCTTTTGAAACAAGATAACTTCCAGTCCAATCCTCTTTTGGCGACCACTGAGATGTTAGGAGATTTGAATCTATGATGTGAGCGTTATTTGGTGAATTAATAATCCAGCATTCATTTTGACCATATTCGATATTTTTCCAAATTCCATCAATTTGAAAGTTATCATTTGTTGAATGGACGTCATTATTATTGACTTTGATAGAGAAATATTCATTCATTGTTAAACCATTAAATGTCGAATATTGTATATTGATCACATCATTTTCTATAGTTTCACTTAACTCGAATTGATTGGAAAACTCGATATTTCCTCCATTTAAGGTGAAGAAGTTGCCTGGAGTGAAGCCACAAAATTCATTTACAAAACTGTTGAGTGATAAGATTTCAATCTTCAAACCCGCTAAGCAGTTAGTATCAATCCTCATAACTTCTTGATTAGTCGATAATTCAAAATCTGAAAATACTGTATAATCAATTAAACTAGATTGAAAATCAACTTCAATATTTTTTTCTAAGCATGCAACTTCAGTATTTTTGTAAAGATGTTGATAATCAAAGGAAAAGAACTTGTTTCCGATTTCAATAATTATATTGTAAGTCCCCATTTCAATAAAGCATTGCTGGTCATTTTTTAGACTCCATTGAAAAATCTCCTTAACATTATTTTCTGATTGTAATTGTTCTTCATTACATAGACTAATCTGATTTGATAGATATTCTGCTCCAAAATCATGGAATATTGTTACTGATGCGTCACAAACTTCAATTTGATTTTCAGTATTTGTTTGATCAAATGTTGCAAAGAAAGATACTGAGTCTTCATTTGCATAATGGTCAATTTTGATAACTGGAGATACTTGTTGCATAGATTGATCTTCATCTTGAGACTCATCATTTTGACTTTGTTCATGTTCTGGAATCGCTACCGATACTATTTCTTCCGAACCATACAATTGGAATGTAATTGGTAGCGAAAAATCATATTTATTTTCTAAAATTATTACATGTCCAGCGTAGATGTTCTCATTAGGGTGAAATAATTCTGTATTTCCATAACATGATTCAATCATTTGAACATAATCTGCGTTGTTAATGACAATTAGACATTTTTCATTGTCCAAATCAAGTATAGATTGACTTGGGTTATTCAACAAGATCTGTGCAGCATAGGCTTCGTTTTGAGATATTGTGGAGATTTTGTTTAGTTTTACTTCCAGTTTTAAATCTTGATTGATAGTTGACATTTTTATAAATTCTAAATTGATTGTATCATTAAGTTCTAGAATACTATGATGTAATTTGATGTAGTATTTACCGGACTCAACATACTCATTATCATGATTTTTAAAATCCCATATTTGTCTAGGCTGCTCTAAAGCTTCATTGCTATAAATAATTGAATCTCTGATTTGATTTCGACATTCTCCAAAGTTTGAATATACTATTTGATTTTCTTCATTTTCTACTGTAATATAAACGCCACAAGAAGGATTTTCTTGATAAACTTCGGCGTTTCCATAGTTTATTAGTAGTGAATCAATTTCAATCGATTGCCCTTCAATAAAGACTGACAGACTTTCATCAGTTGTGATTTCAAGTGATAATGAGGATTCACTATTTGATTCAGCAGTAGTGTGCGGCAAACTAGACAATAACATCAGCCCGGCGAGCAGGGCTATTGCAAACCTTTGAGCCTCCGCCATGGTACACAGTAGGACTCATCATTTGAAAGGGCAGCGGTTCTCAGCATGATTTAAGGGTGAAATATGTTGAAACCGAATTTGATTTTTGAAACCAACCAAATCATGGTTTTCCAACAACAATTAGGCCCATGGGATAACTTGAATCACTTATTTGTATGTAAATCGACTAAAAAAGCCTGTATCGTCGACCCATTTGATGGAGAATATTGGCATGACTTTTGTAGTTCACATGGTTTTCAGTTAAGTGAAATTTGGCTCACACATAGCCATTGGGATCATGTCAAAGGAGTTGAAGAATTAGTAAATATCACATCTGATAATATTGTAATTAGATGCCATATATTGGAGCAAGAAAGAGGTTACAAGTTTAATGGAATTAGTTGGTGGCAACACCAAGAATTTACTGAAATTACACAATCATTTGGTGCGATGGATTTCGCTATTCATTGCACTCCAGGCCATACACCTGGCCATGTAACAATAATTGGTAATGGACTGGTGATTACCGGTGATTGCTTGTTTCTAGGTCGTTGTGGAAGAACGGATTTGTTTGGTGGAAGCCAAGATAAGCAGCGCCAATCTTTGTTATATTTACGAGATATTTTACTTGAGGTTGAAGACACATCATTGGTTTTGCCTGGTCATCAGTACGAGTTATCTGATGGCTCTAATCCTACTACACTAAAATTAGTTGATTTAATGGTAAATAATGAGGCATTAAATTCAATTGATGATGAAGTAGAATGGAATAATTTACCATTTTTATCATTTGAAGATGACTTATCAAAAAAAGCCAAAAGACAGAAAGCAAGAAATTCATAAAATGTCATCAAGGTTAACCATATTTGGTATTGCAGCATCTTGTTCTTCTTGTTGTTGAATTTCGAATTGTTTCCATTGTGGTAATTCTGCAGGATTTGCTTCTATCCACCCTAATGCTTTAGCTTCATCTAACTGGCCATTAGCGACATAGTAATCGATCCAAGCGGTTCTTCTTTCATCTTCTTCAGAAAATGCAGAATTTACCATTGCTTCGTCTAATTTTTCTTGTCTTGCTTTTTTCTTTGCTAAGGTTTTAGAGAATTGTGCAACGATTATTACTGATAATAGAATCACTATTGAAATCCCAAGGTATACTAGAGTTGGCTCAATACTGCTACTAGTAGAATCTGATTCAGCCTCCCCTTCTTGTTGTGGCTCAGTTATCTTACAGACAACAGAACTGATTTTTCCTTCGAAAATGTCAGGATCATATGGGCATGGATCGGAAGTATCACTGGTTCCATCGTTATCTGTATCAATACAACCAAATACATCTCTATACGATGTACCAGGCACTTGTATACAATCATCTGGTTGGTGGGCTCCGCTGGTGAAATTATCACCATATCCATCACCATCAAAATCACTCCATTGAGTAGTTTCCAATGGGAAGTCATCACTTATATTGTCACCATATCCATCACCATCTTGGTCACTCCATTCATCAGGTTGTAATGGAAAAGCGTCACCTCTCTGCTCACGTAATTCAATAATTCTTTGAGGATCTTCTAAGTCTTCAACAAAGGTTACTGTCCATAGGTAATTGTCGCCGTAACCATCACCATCGGTATCTTTCCACTGTTCGCCATCATCTGGGAATTCATCATCGACATCAGCCCAGCCATCGCCATCGGTATCAACACAACCATATCGATTGTTTTCGTTTGATGTGCCAAATGTATCAATGCAGTCATCTCCACCAGGTTTGTCTACTTCATCGCCATAGCCATCACCGTCACGGTCAGCCCATTGTAGAGGATTCTGTGGAAAAGCGTCCTCCGGATCAACAAAACCATCACCGTCACTATCAGGGCATCCTCGAGAGATTGGATTCGCAGAGTTACCTGCTTGAGTGGGGCAAATATCTCCATTTATTGAGCCTGTTCCGTTATTATCGCCGAAACCGTCACCATCAAAGTCAGACCATTGTGTAGGGTCAAATTTGAACGCATCTCCATTGTTACCTGCAGCATTATCACCATAACCATCTCCATCAGTATCTTTGCATTGAGTATTATCGTCGGGGAAAACATCCGGATTATTTCCCGACTGATTATCTCCACCACAATCTAATGAATCCCCGTCTCTATTTTCCCATTGAGTATTATCATTCGGAAACGGGTCTCCCTGATCTGAATATCCATCTCCATCGGTATCTAAACAACCAATTCTATCGATAGTAGAGGAACCTGATTCATCAGGACATTCATCTGGCGAGTTACCCTCTTGGTTTTCGCCAAAGCCATCTCCATCTTTGTCACACCATTGTGTTGGATCAAGTGGCAAACCATCTGCTTGACAGTAACCGGTATTCGAAACTGCACCCCAATTTGCAGTCGGGTCGGAGTATGAATCACCGTCAGTATCAGGACAGCCATATCTATCGGCGGTAGAGTTACCGAATGAATTCGGGCAGGCATCTGCATCATCACCAACTTGATTATCACCCCACCAGTCTCCGTCAGTGTCAATCCACTGGTAATGGTTTAGAGGAAATTTATCGATTTCAGTAGCCCCAGAGATAATTATTCCAGGCCATGACTCTCCTCTATATTCATCCCATGATTGGTCA
>DUKP01000139.1 GCA_013329295.1 Candidatus Poseidoniaceae archaeon | reverse complement strand
GAATTTGTAGATTTGTTTAGATCTGGTTCAATAAAGAAAATGGTAGTCTCCTATACAATACCTCTTGCAGTATTGCTTGGAATGGCTTGGTTAATTGATTTCGCAGAAGCACCTATTCCGATTAATTTACTTTCATATGCGCCATTCTTAGGGTTCTTCGGTTTCAATTTCTACTCCTGGTTAACAATCTTGGATTCTCCAGAATTCATGAATGGATTGCCAGTGAGGGTGCCACAATTAATCCGTGCAAAGGTATTGGTATATTTTCTAATCACTTCATGGATCTCCTTGATATTCATTATTTTGATGGCTTGGAGATTAGATGAATGGGCATCTTTGCCTACTAGTATAGTGGTTATGTTTGCTAACTCGATTTACATAGTTGCACTAACCGCGTTTTTGATGGGCCTACGTCCAAACAAAGCAATTTTTGATGCTTCGATAATGATTTGGTTTTGGATAGGAACTGTTTTACCTCTTCTCGGGTTATTTTTGCTATCTTTCACACAAGGTGATGTTTCCCTTTATGGAAATTGGTGGGAGAGGGCTTCGCAAGACGGTTTGGCTGCTACAGCAGGCATGTATGATGAGACAATGGTAAGGCAAGGTTATGTGGGTATGCTGGTAATTTCTGGCTTCTTGTTATTCGCTTCAGCTGTATTATGGAAACTGATGGATAGGCGTTGGGGGGCAGCAGAATTTAGCAACTAATTCAATATGCATTATTTATTATTCAATATGAATAATAGTTACTTTGATTTGCTGCCATTTATACGATTCGACATGCCTCATGCAGTAGCAGTGTGTGGAATGCCCGGTTCTGGCAAGGGTGAGTTTGCCCAAATTTTGGCTGGCCAAGGAATTCCAGTAAGGTCTATGGGCGATATGATTCGTGCCGAAGTAAAATCCAGAGGGATGGAAGGCAGCCCCAATGTATACGGAGAAGTTGCAGCTGATTTACGTGCTGAGTTTGGGGAAGATGTTCTTGCAAAACGACTTGCAGATGAGGTGTCTGAATTACTGAAGACCAATCCAATTGTATTGATTGAAGGTATGCGTGGGACTGCAGAATATGAAATATTTAGTTCAAGATGGAGTCCTAATTTTAGTAGCGTAGCAATCACAGCAAATCAGGAGATAAGATTCCAAAGAACACAATCAAGAGGTCGCCCAGAAGATGGAGATCGTGAACAATTTCAGATTAGAGAAGAAAGAGAGGCAGGATGGGGGCTATATTCATTGATTGAAAATGCAGATTTTGAGATCAAAAATGAATCGAGCTTGGAAGATTTAGTTTTATTGACTAATAATTGGCTCGCCAAGTTTACAAAAAATAAATCTTGAAACAATGAATTTGCGGTTAGTGTGGCTATTTTTGCCCATTGATTCACCCAAGTGTTATAGTTATCCAATGCATGTCATCAAGTGCATCGGCAGGGGGTAATGGTATGGCGAGAAAGCGTGGGAAGCGCGGAGATTCGAAAAAACGGCAGCGTGCACGTCAACGCGCACAGTATGATGAACTGGACAAATATCCCGTAATGCCACCCCATGCATTCGCTCGAATTGTACGTGATAGAGCAACACTAAACATCATTTATCAAATCATTGAACCACCTATGACTAAGAAAGAACAACAATATCGTGAAGAAATAATGGATATATTCATTCGTTCGTTGACAGCAAACATCGATGAGATAGACGCTAATCCCGAAGCATATCTTAGAACTGCCATGGACAAAGTAATCAAATCCTATGGTATGAAAATCAATAAAAAATCAAAATCAAAGATTTTTTACTATTTACGAAGAGATCTAATCGGCTATGGCGACATGGATGTTTTGATGAATGATGCTAACGTTGAAGATATTTCACTTGATGGTACTAATATACCGATATTTGCTTACCATAGAAAATTTGAATCCGTAGAAACGACTTGTATTTGGGAAACTGATGATGAATTGGAATCTTATGTAATTAAGTTGGCTCAAAGATGTGGTAAGCACATATCAGTTGCAGATCCACTTCTGGATGCAACTCTGATGGATGGTTCAAGAATCGTTATGAAGCTTGGACACGAAGTTTCAACTAGAGGGTCTTCATTTTGTATTAGAAGATTCAAAGATGACCCGTTCTCTCCAGCAGATATCATTGCATTTAGAACAATGTCTTCTCTAATGGTTTCCTATCTTTGGATCGCTTTCCAAAATGAAGTGCCGATGTTGTTTGTCGGTGGTACTGCATCAGGTAAAACAACAACTTTGAACGCAATGTGTATTTTTATTCCGTGGCAGATGAAGATTGTTTCAATTGAATCTACTAGAGAGGTAAATATTCCTCAACCAAACTGGGTTCCTGGTTTGACTCGACAAGGTTTTGGTGGTGAATCTACAGAAGGTGTAATTGGTGAGTTCGAATTATTGAAAGCGGCATTAAGAGAGCGTCCAGAATATATTATTGTAGGTGAAATTCGTGGTGCAGAAGCTTATGTTCTATTCCAAGCTATGGCAACAGGTCACTGTGCATATTCTACCGTTCACGCAGATTCAGTACCTTCTCTTGTTCATCGATTAGAGAACAAACCAATTGACATTCCACGTGTACTGTTGCCGGCACTTGAAGCCTGTTCAATTCAGATTCAAACTAGAATTAATGGTAAGCGTGTTCGTAGAACTAAGCAATTAGTTGAAATTGTTGGTATCGATCCTAACTCGTTGGAAGTGATTACCAATGAAGTGTTCCGCTGGGATGTGACCTCAGATGACTTCATTTTCAGCGGGAAATCATATGTTTTAGAGAAGATTATGGTTAAGTTGAATTATTCACAAGATGACATGCGTAGAGAACTAAGAACTCGAAAGAGAATTCTAGAATGGATGGTTCTTAACGATATTAGGAAGGCTGATCAAGTATCACAAATCGTTACAGAATATTATGTACGTCCAAATGAGATTCTGGCTCGTGTTGACGGTCTGCGTTGATAGGGAGGATTTAGATGGAGCTAACCGCTTGGCAAAGATTCTGTAATAGAATCCTTGGTAGAATTCTAAAAAAGCGTGCGCGTAGAGACACTGCTCTCTCAGAGAATCTTGTCAAAAGTTCGATGGGAGTAATGCCTGAAGTTTACTTGTCGACAGTAATCTTCACATCATTTGCAATTGCTCTAGTATGTTGGGGAATAATTGGTATTTTCTTCTTACCTGAGGTTGGTGTGATTGCATTTTGGGAAAGTCTACAAGATCCAGCAAGTATCAACCCTTGTCTTGATTGGGAGTATTGGGAGCCTGAACTTGTCGATAAATCAAAGCCCGGTAATGGCTGCCCTGAATATGCAACAAGAGTATTTCCTGCTCCAATCAAAATATTTATTTTAGTAGCATTAGGTGCAATTGCTCCTTATTCAGGTTTTTTACTTGTCCGTAGTAGTGCAAAGCGTGAAGCAGATCGCAGAGGCGCTCAAATTGAGAAATATCTGCCATATGCATCATCATACACAGCAGCTATGTCAGCAGCCAATGCAACACCAGCCAAAATTTTCCGTTCACTGGCTATGAATAAAGACATTTATGGAGAAGTATCAGAGGATGCAGGTCTTATTTATCGAGATGTAACATTATTAGGTTATGATTTAATTACCGCGATTAAACTAAGTGTAGATCGTGCAGCATCAGTTTGGTTGACAGAGTTCTTCCAAGGTATGGTAGGTACTCTCACTTCTGGAGGTCATTTGAAGTTGTATTTCTTGAATCGTGCAGAACACTACATGAGAGAAAATAGAACAAGATTACAACAATTCCTTGAAACTATTGCATTGCTCGCAGAATCCTATATTGTAGTTGCCGTAGCAATGCCTCTATTTTTGATTGTAATGTTAGTAATTATGTTCTGGGTTTCAGGTTCAGGTGCTCAGATGTCAGAAGGGATGTTATATGGTATTGTTCTTGGTTTTATCCCAATGATCCATGTTGCTTATTCTGTCTTGGTTTATACTAGCAGTAAGGAACAGGAGATGTGAGTTGATATTATGGCTAGGAAGAAAAAGAAAAAACTAGTTGTAGAACTAGATCTTCCCAAAGATGATACAACGTTAAAGAAACTTTACATTATCATATTTTTCTCTATAATTCTTGGTCTATCTTCCGGAATAATGTGGGTAACAAATTCTGGATTTATTCCAACTGCTAATGGCGAGCCAATGTTTACTAATGTTTACTGTGGGGCAACAGCTCAAGATGACATTGGAACAGACTTCGCTGCAGAATTTAGTGGCAATGTAAAACCTTCATATCAAGCCAATGAATCATGTGCAATTCTAAAAGATAATCCAGACAAATTGGAATGGTCTGAACAGCCATGGAAAAACATTGTTTCCCGAGCAAAAAAGTTTGATGTCCCTGGCATGTCTGAACAGTTCAAGGGCGATGTTGTTGTTGAACAGCCTTTGTCACTTTCATGTAGTGTTGAAGCAGCCACTCCCACAGAATACACTGTGGTAATTAGAGATCCAGATCTAAATGTATTGCCAGGCGGTTCATTCACTGGAACTACAGGTAAAGCAAGTGATGTTTGTAATATTGAAATCGAGGACATAGCACCGGATAATAGATATGAGGTCGCTATTTTCTCGAATGAAGAAGGTAAGAGATTAAGTTCTGCTCAATTTGACCTCACTTTAGATTTCTATGACGGTATTCCAACTAATATGAATAATAAATCATTTTGGATTGGTCCTAAAGTAGAACTTGGCCCATTTGATTTTAGGCCAATGATATTCTTGAATTTCTTTGGCTTAACCTTCTTCTTTTTACTATATCCAGCTTCATTTTATTGGGAAAAGGTCGAAAAAAGAAAGAATGAAATTGAAGAAAAATTCCCTGATTTCTTAAGAGATATGGCAGAATATTGGAAAGGTGGTCTTTCCATGACGGTTGCTGTTCAAACTTTAGTAAAATCAGAATATGGGGCATTAAATGATGAAGTAAAGAAAATGTCAGATCAACTTAGTTGGGGAATCAAATTTAGTGATGTTATCAAGCAGTTTTCTGAGCGAGTCGGCACTCCATTAGTCAAGCGTGCAATTACCCTAATTGCTGAAGCAGATAGAGCGGGTGGTAAAATATCAGATATTTTGGTTACTGCTGCTAATGATTCACGTGAAATCAAGTTCTTAGAAGGTGAGAGAAGTCGTGCAATTGGCTCGTACATTGCGGTTATTTGGACTTCATACTTCGTTTTCTTGGGTGTAATTACTTTGCTTGGTAGAATCTTTATTCCTGCTATCGCATCATCAAACACAGGAGGAGAAGGTGGCGATTCTGGTGGTGCAAACATAGGTAACATGTCAATTAGAGCAATTGATCCATTGTTTTTCGTAACCGTGTTTTACTATGGTGTTACAATGCAAGCCATTGGTAATGGTTCGATGGCAGGTTTGATGCAAAATGGTCGCTTTTCTGCAGGTTTCAAACATTCAGGCATGATGATTATTGTAGCTCTAATTGCATTTAATTTGCTGGTGTTTAGTCCAAATTTGATTGGTGAATCAAGTTATGCTTTCTCTCAATTAATAGTCACTGGTGATTCAACATACCATATCGGCTTGAATCCATCTGGCGGAGTATATGCTCCTTCACCAATAATTTGAGGAGATGATTTCCTGCGTGACGAAGAGGGCGCCCAAATTCACATCCTCGAGATGCTTACATTGTTTTGGCTATTTTTTATGTCAGCAACTTTTCTAATTAGAATTGATGTCCCTGATTCTCGCTCAGTTGCTCATGATGCTAGCCTTGAGGCAGCCGGAGAATCAGTTTTGCAATATGGTTTGGGTTTAGATGCAGAGGTAACTGGCGAAAATCGTCTGACAGAGTTGTTGTCTCAATCTGATTATGATGGTGCATGTACATTACTTCAAGATGCACTAATGTCAGGTAAAGAAGCTAATTGTTGGTTAGCAAAGAATAGTGCAACATCTAATCCATACGGATTGGTTGGTACACCATCGGGAAATACAGTAACAGTCCATCAATTAGTGACAGTTGATGAAAATGTTTGGACAATCAGTTTAACTTTGTGGAATATAGGAGGTGGCGCTTAATGAAGCATAGTCAACAAGTTGGCGATGATAGAGGACAAATGCTGCTTGCAACAGGTGTAGTTCTATTGCTTTCATTATTGTCTATGGCAGTATTTAGTGTCAAAGTGGCAGGTTTAACTTCTGCCCATGAACCAAATGCAGATTCTGTAATTGAAACAACAAAGGAAGTTGTTGACATATTACCTTCACTGGCTGAAAATCGTACAGAGATATGGATTTCAAGTGGCATGGAACGGATTGACGCAGCAGAATTGGCTATGTCAAGTATTCATGATGATTTATTACATCATGGGGAAATTAGAGGAGTTGAAGTAAAAATGCAGGAAATCATAGTTTCGGTAATTGATGGAACAACGATGGAAATCTCACTTGACTTAGGAATCACAGACGATTCTTCAACTTTACAAAGTCAAGTTACTTTCACTATCAATAATTAACTACGACTTTGATTCCAAGCCACATCTAAATGATGTTCAATTTTCTCTAAATCACTAGAAACTCGAGAAATATCAACTACGGGCCAAGATGAAATCTTTGATCTTTCAATTAAACCATCTTGTATTCTTCTTATGCGTTCAAAGTTGGCAATGTAACGATCGTGTCTCCTAAATGAATGGGCATCTCGAGATTTTATCATTGATTTATGCTTCTCTTCATCACTAACGGCCATAATCACACCAACTGCAATACCCCCAGAATCAATCCAACTACGAATTAAACGATCACTTGGGATAATGTGAACTCCCTCTAATAACAAGTCAATACCTTCTCTCATGGCTCGATTTATTGTCGCCTCTATGCCTTTTTCCACAGCTTGACAAGTATCAATCCAGTCTAGTATCGCATCATTCGAATCACCAATTGAAAAAGACGATCTATGTAGAGCGGGATCGGTTTGAAGTTCATCTGTTGAGCGTAGAATCTCTCTAATTGCATCCGTTGAAATCAACCGAGCAAAATTGCTTTTTGCAGCAATTTTCATTGATACAGTTGACTTTCCTGTGCCCGTTGCTCCAGCAATAATTAGCAATCTCGGAGGTCTGTTGGCAATAGTCTTAGCTGTTGTATCAGCAAGACCAATTGTTCGAGCCATGGTGCATGTATGGTGAACTGTCAATTATAGTTATCATGGTAAAAACACCAAATTTTGTTGGTTATTGGGCTTACATTATGAGCGAACACCTTTGAATAGAAACTTTGTCGGCTAATTATGAGCGCAGAAAAAATGTATATTGCGGGAGATTGGGTTGATTCAGATAATGGAGATGTTAGTAATGCAATTAATCCTGCAACAGGAAAATCAATTTCAACCGTTCCAAAAGCAACATTGAATGATGTTGACCGCTGTGTGGAGGCGGCAAATTCTGCGTTACAAAGTTCTGAATGGAAAAATATGGATCCTGCCCAAAGAGGACGTATTTTGAATAAAATGGCTGCAGTAACTTATGGTGCTGCTAAGGAATTAGCAAAGATAGAATCGGAAAATAATGGTAAAACCTTCCGAGAAGCACTTTCTGAGATTCGCTATGGTGCATGGACTTTGGAGTACTTTGCCGGATTAGCTGATAAGATCGAGGGCAGTACTATACCAGTCCCAGGTAATAGATTGAATTACACATTAAGACAACCTATTGGAGTTACGGCACACATTGTTCCATGGAATTTCCCACTACAATTAGCGTTACGTTCAATTGCACCTGCGCTTGCTGCAGGTTGTACAGTTATTGCAAAACCGGCATCATGGACACCGCTTTCTCTTCTAGCATGGATGAAAAAGATTGACGAAGCAGAAGTTGG
>DUKP01000013.1 GCA_013329295.1 Candidatus Poseidoniaceae archaeon | reverse complement strand
ACATCAGCAACATCGAGCATCTCGATTTTTTCCAATTGTGTGTGTGCTCCGAATTCAGCGGTCATGACATACATTGAGTGGTCAGCAACTGTGGTAATCGCATCACTGCCTTGTCCGATACCACTGGTCTCACAGAAAATCAGATCGAATCCAACTGCTTTAGCCACCTCAATAGCACGGTCAAGATTGGCGGAAATTTCGCTACCAGAGCCACGACTAGCAAGGCTACGCATGTAGAGATCATTGTTTGATAGGGAGTTCATTCTAATTCGGTCGCCAAGTAGTGCCCCACCGGTTCGCTTTCGAGTCGGGTCAACGCACAACAGACAGACTTTCTTACCAGGATTATCTCTAAGGATTCTAAGCATTAATTCATCGAGTAGACTTGATTTTCCTGCGCCGCCAGTTCCGGTAAAACCGATTACTGGGACATCCTTTTGTGAGGAGCGACACTTGTCAAGTGTGGCTTTGAAAGTAGCATCATCAGCACTTTCACTCATGGTAAGAAGTAATCCGACTTTTGCCGTATCCTCAGCTGTAACCGGACCTTTTAGGCTGGCAAGTCTGTCCGGATGAATCAAATCAACTTCGCTGGCGATGCCCATTAAATGATGAATCATTCCCATTAGGCCCATGGTGCGGCCATCATCTGGCGAGTAGATTTTCGAGATGCCGGATTCGTGTAGAGTCTTGATTTCCGGTGGCGTAATAGTTCCACCGCCACCACCAAAGATACGGATATGCTCACATCCAGCATCGTCCAAAAGTTGGCGAATGTAAGTGAAATATTCTACGTGTCCACCTTGGTAAGATGTTAGCGCAACACCGTGTGCATCTTCTTGAATTGCACAGTCAACTACTGCTTTAGCAGACTGGTCATGACCCAAGTGGATTACCTCAGCACCAGCTGATTGTATCAGTCTGCGCATGACATTTATTGCAGCATCATGGCCATCGAAAAGTGAAGCTGCAGTAATAATACGCGGTGGCCCAGTAGTTGTTTCGAACACAGGTTCCTCTTCGGCCATGATGCTTCGAGGCTCCTGCAGTTCATCAATTCAACCCTTGACAGGTTTCCCTAAACTTCTGAGACTTCACCATCAGCCAACGGAGGAAGCCCCTTCTTGGCTCGGACATAATCGGTATAATTGCCATAATAGGTGGTAATGACTCCGTCTTGTAATTCCCAAATTCGATTGACAACTTGGTCAAGGAACCAACGGTCGTGTGAAACTGTGACAAGTGAACCCTCATAATTGAGCAGTGCTTCTTCTAAGGTGTCTTTGGAATCCATATCGAGGTGATTGGTTGGCTCATCCATTAGCAGCAGATTATTTTCTTCTAACAACAATTTGAGTAGCGCAACTCTCGCTCGCTCTCCACCAGATAACTGAGATAGTTTAGACTTGACTTGGTCGCTTGAGAATTGGAATCTACCGAGGGCAGCACGGATATCACCATATTGGAAATCCGGTCTAAGTACTTCGATTTGCTCAACCGGATTGAGATTAAAATCAAGGGTTGCATGGTCTTGATGGAAGTAACCAATTTGGCATCCTGGTGCTAAATCTCGTGTGCCGGAATCAAGTTCTAACTCACCATTGATTATCTTTAGCAATGTGGTTTTACCTTGACCATTCCCGCCAACAATACCGATTCTGTCACCCTTGCGAATCTCTAGATCTTGGTTGTCGAGAATTGGTCTCTCCAATCCATCAAAGCGCTTTGAACCACCTTCAATGTGAAGTACATCCATACTGGCTTTATCAGTTGCTTCAAGTTTGAGAATCAATGGCTTGCGCTTCTTTGGTACTCGTGCTTTGAGTGCTTTGAGCTCTTGCTGATAGCGCTCGAGCATCTTATGTTTAGCGGAAATTGACTTGTCATATTTGTTAGCACGCTTCATTTGTTGTAATGCTCCAGTAGTAGATTGCATTTTCTTTTCGACCGTCTTAATTCGATCTGCTAAAGATGCTTCACTAGCAATCTTTTGTTTGATAAATTGTGAGTAATTACCTTTCCATGGCCATGCTCTTAAGTTATCAACTTCGATTATTCGAGTGCAAACTTGGTCGAGGAAATATCTGTCGTGAGAGACAATTAACTGAGCACCTTTGAAATCTCTTAGAAAAGCCTCTAACCATTCTGTAGTTTGGATGTCAAGGTGATTAGTCGGCTCGTCAAGAAACATTACATCGACGCCAGCAAGTCCAACAAGTTGTCTTGCAAGTGCAAGTTTGGCCTTTTCTCCACCAGATAATGCACTGACTTTCATGTCCATTGGATGCTTATCAAGCCCCAATCTTTCGAGTATACCTTTAGCGATACCAGCAACATTGCCACCGCCACTGCTGGCAAGCATTTGCTGTAATTCACTGTAACGTTCCATTATTGGCTCCCAATCTCCTTCATAGAATGACGGGTCGATCATCTGTGCTTCAATTGCTGCAATCTCTTCTTCTAATTCTTGAAATTGACGACCCTTTCTTCCTAACTCTTCTTCAATGGTTGAATCTGACTCAATATCTCTAATTTGGGTTAGATAAGCAAGACGAATTCCAGGTGCAAAATCGATATCTCCAACATCTTGCTTTTGCTCACTGATAGTATTGAGTAATGTGGTTTTACCAGCACCATTATGGCCAACAATACCGATTCTATCGCCATCGTTAACAATCATATTGATGTCTTTGAGAACATCAACTGGTCCGAAACTACGGTCGACTCCTTCGACGGTGATTAGTTCACGTACCATGTTATCACTCAACCTATCGGCTGATTACCAATTGATAAACAAAGTCCTTGAATTACTCAGTCAAAGGCGGTAAATGCCTTGATAATACGTTGCCGTCTTGCTCTATCTGCTCGACGTATCTTCTCGAGTTCCCGACGAGCTGCAATTTGTCCTCGCATCATTCCAGGGCAGCCAAATAAGCACACTGAAAGCCCAAGACTTGCACCTATGGCAATGGATGATAACAACGGTATTCCGAGTATCAATGAATTAGAGAACCCAATGATTGTACCGACAATAATGCCGACTCCCAATGGCTTTTGTAGGGTTCGATAAATTAGAGATGATGAAGATCCTTGCTGTTCTGACTTTGGGTTGTCAGCAACAGAAATCATTTCCACAGCATCTATAGTCATTTGATAGAAAAATCACATTGCGGTTAATAAACTAATTCCCTTCTCGTATAGTTAAGTCACCATTGGTTAATGGTAAGTGGTAAGCGAATACCGGAATACGGACTATTTCAGCCTTGTATTTTAGCAATCTCAGCCTCATGGTGGGACAACAAGTTACGTAGTTTTACCTTCATTGAAGGAGTTAACATATCGTTATCAGTAGTCCATTCTTCAGGATCTAGAATTAAGTTGGCTGCAACTTCATAGCCTTTCCATACTGGAGCTTTCATGTTGTTTGCCTTTAGTTCACCAAGTAACCAGTCTCTGGTCTCTTGTCGTGCACAAATGTCAGCATCACTACCTGAAGCATCAACACCTGCAGCACTCATTGCAGCCTTCATTGCTTCCATGTTTGGATGAACAATTAGGTAAGTCTTCAACATGTTTCGGCCATCAAGTACGGCTTGCTCAACCAGTGGTGAAAGTTTGAGGTTTTCTTCAAGCGGTGCAGGTGAAACATACTTACCGTTTTCAAGTTTGAATTGACTCTTCACACGACCAGTGATCGCTAGGTAGCCATCTTTATCCAACTTACCTAAGTCACCGGTTCTAAATACACCAGGCTCAATGATAACTTCCTTTGTTGCTTCTTCGTTGTTCCAGTATCCCTTCATAACGTTAGGTCCGTGAACAATGATTTCACCTTCATCAGGTCGATCAGGATCATCCCAAGCATCGGTATCGATTGTTACTTTGACACCATTTGCTACTAGTCCAACACAGCGAAGTTTTGAGGTACCAGGTCCAGACCATCCATTAGCCGCAACCAATGGTGAGGTTTCTGTTAGACCATATCCTTCATAGCAACTAAATCCAACCATTTGAATGAACTCAGCAACATCAGGTGATAGTGCAGCAGCACCAGACATACAGAAGCGGATATTTCCACCAAATCGGGCTCTTACTTTCTTCCAAACTAGTTTGTCAAACAACTTGTCAAAGAAACCACTTGGTGGAACTGCGTCACACTCTACACCAGCCTTGGCGATTCTTCTTGCAGCATGCTTCTTCGCTTTGGAAACAAAAATTTTCTTAAGACCAGTTGCAGCCTCGAATTGGCTGTTAACACGGTCATAGAATTTATTCCAAACTCTTGGTACAGCCAATAATACTGCAGGCTTAATTTCAATACATTCATCTGCAATCTTAGTTAGGTCTGAGATTAGGTTGATGTGAACACCACATCGAATCATCCAGTGCAGGTCAAAGGTACTACCAAATGAGTGCGCCCAAGGTAAGAACGCCGCGTTCTTATCTCCGACGTAAATCTTGAACGCTGATTGTACACACAAAATGTTCGATAATGTATTCCAGTTTGTTAGCATTACACCTTTTGGATTTCCAGTAGTACCGGATGTGTAAATCAAGGTGTTTAGAGCGAATGGGTCATCTGCGATTTCAAACTCATTTTCGCTGGCTCTTCCAGCAGCAACAAATTCGTTCCACTTGTGAACTGCGATACCTTCTGGAGGCAATTTGTTAGCCTCATCATCACCGAGAATGATGATTCCACATGGTGGGTAAGCAGCTTTATCATCACCCAAATTGTCAACTAATTTGTCAAGTGTTTCAGGTCCAGCAACTGCTAGAATAGCCGGTGTTGAATCACCCAAAATGTAAGCCCATTCTGCACCATGTTGGTGAGTATACATTGCAGTATAAGCGGCGCCAATTGCATTAGCACCGTAAGATAGAGCAGCCCATTGTACGCTGTTATCTAGGATAAGAGCTACTCTGTCGCCAGCCTTTACTCCAGCGTCGTTCAAACTCTTGGCTACTGAAGTTGCTAATTCACCAAATTCATTGTAGGTCAAATGCTGCCTTGCCATTCCAGGTGCTGGTATGTAACCAAAACATGGTTCGCTGCCAAAACGTTCAACGCTAGTCATCAACATTTGGTATAGTGTTCGTGGGTCCTCGCCTTCAGGTCCGTCCCATTGTCGGTCGTCGGGCTGTCGGGCCCATGCCATCTTCTCTTCTGCCATGAACACCTAGTGTAGCAATGAGCACTTGAAACCTGCGCCTACTAAAATCAACGTTTTTCATGCATTTTCTAACACAGAAATCACATTAGCGCGCCAATCTGCGCCATCATTTCTGTTTGCTAACGGACTTGCAGGACTAGGGTGCCAACACGAAGTAATGTCTATTTTACGTCCACTTTTTGTGATACCATCGCCGGTTTTTCCAGCATCAAATGCTAATCTTGCCCGCTTTTCTGCATATTTGCCAACTCCAATAATGCGGGTAATTCCCATTATATCTACAACTTTTTTCAGATGTTCATCACATGCCTCCAATATTGGTTTCAAGACTGCTGCCGATAAATTATCAGGAGTGAGATTTTTGCCACTTTCTCCGAGTAGTAGTAACGGGCAATGATTTACAACAAAAATATTCGAGAAGACATTTTTCCCATTTCCAAAATGATCGAACATGAGTGACCACAAACGCTGTCCGGAGATTTCTTGACGTTCTAAATCAAGTCCAATAATTGGCCTTTTAGGATGAGCGTTAGATGGTGTTGTGAGTTGACAAGGTTTGATTTTTAGTTTAGATTTAGCTACTTCAGTTGAGCCGAAAGGCACGCCACTTTGAGCCATTCCCCAAGGCCCTGGATTCATTCCAAGCAGTAGGGTTTTAGCACCTAAACCTCCCCAATTTGTTAGGTATTGTTCATGGTGAGGCCAAGCATAATCAAGAGGATTTGTTGCATGAGCGACTATCGTTTCACGTTCAATTTTTTTGATTGACTTATTACATGAATTAGAAAGCTGTTTGGCAGCCATAATCAAATCATCAACAACTGCCATGAAGATAGTGTTGCATGGAGAATAAATGATACTTCCGAGTACAATTATTCAGCAAAAAAGATTTCAAAATCATCTTGCCAAGTAATTCCCGTAGAATCAAACCAAGACTTGGCATTTGGGAAAGACTTTGTTGCATCTTTACGTTTTTGTTTGACCCGTTCACCGATTAATTTCCATGCTGACTTAGCACCAATGCCAGGGATTGCTGAAAGTTGCTTCTCGCTGATTGTATCATGATTCATTGAACATTCAACCCCGGTAATCGAACGTGCTCCGTGGCCGGTGACTACAATATCAGAGGTCGTCTCAAGTGGGATGAGATATTCTGCTCCAATTAAGATAGGATAAGCACCAATTTGTCTGCCAAAGGTAATGCCTGATTTGCCTCTAATCTCTTCACCAATATGTGGCTGATTTAGATGGACAGGTAGTCTTGTTCTACCATTATGGGATTCCCAATGAACCTGCTTTAGCACCTCTCCTTTAGGAAATAATTCTTCGAGCAGTGGTGCATCAATATCATCTCTTACCGATTGTTTAAACTTTGAAAATTCATGTTCAGGTATTTCTTGAAAACCTTCACCTTCGACCTGCCTAATGTTAATTCTTCTAAGTAACAGGTTTTCATTGCGTATTTCATGTAAGAGGTCAAGATTTTTTTGATAAGTTATTGAAGTTTCACCATTTAATCCAGCGATAAAGTTCAATCCAGGTAGTAGTTTTGGTAAGCCTCTTTCACCTCTTGCAGAGCCATATTTGTTGATTAAGCGAATAGCAGATTTCAGCTGGGAAGCATCACAATTCAACCAATTTGCTTCATGTACTACGCTATCGGCTGATTCTAAACCAAATGACAGAACTGCTCCATCAGATAGTGTGTCTACAAGTGTCTTAGTAATCTCTTCAGAGGGTTCTAAATTT
>DUKP01000152.1 GCA_013329295.1 Candidatus Poseidoniaceae archaeon | reverse complement strand
ACTACCTCAGCATTTATGATTGATAACGCAGTAATTTCTTCATCTACTTCACTTTCTGTCGAAGATTACCCTGTGATTGTTAACAATGCATCGATTATTGGTGTTGTCGAAGTCAGTGGCGCGATAGTCTTGCAGTTGATTGATACACAATTAGATCAAGCAGCATCAATTTACACTGGAGCAAGCATAGATTATTACCATACAATTGAAATGATGTCAACATATTTAGCAATAGTAAAACCAACCAATTATCATCTAGATATTGTTTATTCAAATGGCGATGAAGAACAGATACAAGTTGATGGCACTTATGTTGAAGCAATTATCAAATTTACGACTAGATACGCTGAATCAACCAATGATGTCAGCATGCTATCGCTAAACATAATTGCTAATTCGCTCGGCCACCCAACTGAAAGCCAATCGTTTACTATGTTCGAATTACAACAATTAGTAACTCCAGTAATTTTCACACTTAATGAAAATCAACCACCACAAATCAATACTATCTCCCCATCTTCAACTGATCAAATTATGCAAACAATTCCGTTTGAATCTATTATTGACGCAAGTGATGACTTTGATTCTGCTAGTGCTATGAGTTATCAATGGGTAATAACTAATGATGCGGGTAGCGAAGTGTATTCTTACAATTCGAATAATTACAATAACACAATCACGCTTAACTCACCTGGAAGTTATTTGTTGAAGATTGTAGTTATAGATTCCAATCAAGCACAAACAGAAGAAATAATTCCAATAGAAGTTATCTTACTTGATTCAGATGGTGATTATCTTTCCACATGTGATGATACAACATGGTTTGATTTGGCTGCCAGTCGTTCGTGTGGTCCTGATGTTTATGACGACGACGATGATAATGATGGCATCATTGATTCAAGAGACGATTGGCCGTTAGATGCTTGTGCTTGGCAGGATACTGATGGTGATGGTCAGCCAGATGAAGTAAACTGTCCAGAAGGAGTTGTATCGGATTTATTCGAAGACCAAGACGACGATGGTGATGGAATACCGGATGTATTGGAAGGAACTTCAGACAAGTCCGACGGGCAATTCAATTTGGTTACTTTGATTCTATTGGTAATTGGAATTGTAGTTGTGATTATGTTTGTAGTTCGCACCCGTAAGGGATTACAGGAGTGATTTTATTGTCTGCAATCGATTTACCTTCAGCGGAATCGTTTGCTCTTTTTGTCATCTTTGTACTGGCTGCTATAGTTTTGTGGGATGCATTTTGGTTGACTAAACAAAAGGGCGATGTTCCTAGTTTTGGCGAGTTGCCCAAAGGAGGCTATGCTTGGGCCAGCGAAGGCGCACATGAAGTAATTAGGCAATGGGGTAATTTATTCTCGATGGCTGCCATGATGAGTTTACCTTGGGCTCTAATTTCACTATCGAATACTCCAATAATTTATGGCATAATATGGGATTGTTTACTTGCACTTCACATCATCTACTTGTTGGTGCCTAAGCGTTATGCTGTTACATCGACTCATTTATTTGCTGATGGGCAAAGATATGAGTGGTCTAAACTTCGCTTAGCAAAAAAACAACCCAAACGTCGAATCATGCTTTTGCGTAAAGGCTGGGGTATATTCGGGCCGTTGCCACTGGGTGGCAATTACCATGATTTAGAACAAGCCAAACATGCGATAGCTCGCTTTTATCAAATTGATGATGAATCCGAGTGACCGTTATGACCAATAGGCGCATTCTATTGGAAAAGACATGGAATGGACTCGAAGCGATGAAGACTTGCTGGTAAGAATAGACCCCGGTGAAGAAATTCACGTATCTTTACAGCAACTTGCAGATGAAGTTGGCTTTAATGCTGCAGCAATTACTAGCGGTATTGGCCGGACACGCGATAATGAGTATGGTTACATGAACAATGATGGAATCTATATCAAAAGAATACTTGAAAATCCTTCCGAACTGGTTAGTTTATCCGGTAATATTGCTAGGACTCAGGAAGGAAAACCCTTCACTCATATTCATTGTTGCTGGTCTGATGACGATAATACCGTTCATGCGGGGCACATGTTTTCTTCAACTGTTGCAGTAGTTGCTGAAATCCATCTAAGGATTATGTCACAAGCCATAATGACCCGTTGTCCATTGGCTGATGTACAACTATTAGGGCTACAATTTTCGTGATATTCAAAGCCTATGACTTGGGTGGTTGAACATGGCCGAGGAGAGCAGAATTGAGCAACTCTCAGCGGCGATTCGCTATCATCGAGAATTGTATTATAATCACTCTGCACCAGAGATTTCAGATGCGGATTTTGATAAGTTATGGGATGAATTGAAATCACTTGATCCAGATAATTCAGTACTTCATGAAGTTGGCCCAGAACCGCTACCAGGCACAGTGAAAGTAGAGCATATATTTCCCATGAGGTCTTTAGATAAAGGTACAACAGATGAAGACATAATTCACTTTGTAACCCAATCAACATTCGGTGGCAAGCGATTTCTTGCTCAACCTAAGTTGGATGGCTCTGCTTTATCGTTGGAATATGTTGCCGGTAATTTGCATAGAGCAGCAACTAGAGGTAGCGGAGAAAGAGGTGAAGATGTGACGCTTAACGCCAAGTTAGTCGCTAATGTTCCTTTACGACTAAACATCCCAGCCGATTGTCATGTGCGTGGAGAAGTAGTGATGCCACTTTCTGTTTTTGAGCAAAAATATCGAGATGTTTCACCAAATCCTCGTAACCTTTGTTCTGGCGCTTTACGCCAAAAGCATGGTGATGGAAAGGCTGATGCAACTGATTTAGTGTTCTGTGCTTATGATGTTAAATTTGTGAACGAGGCTCCAACAGCAACCAACGATAGTGAGTTATTGTCGTGGTTGCAAAAAGCAGGAATAGAGCCTGCACCATGGACTGTTTTCGAATCAGATAGGCCTCAATTAGAGATGATCGAACATACTAAAGAATGGTCTATCAAACGAGATGACTTTGAATTTGAAATAGACGGGTTGGTCTTCAAACTTGATAATTTACAGCAACGAGAGAATCTTGGAATGACTGCTCACCATCCAAGGTGGGCATTAGCATGGAAATTTCCACCAGAAGAAGCAACATCTGTACTGCTTAGTGTCGATTGGCAAACAGGAAGAACAGGTAATGTGACACCAGTTGCGAGAATCGCTCCACAAAGTGTGGGAGGCGTGACAGTTGAGAATACGACTCTACATAACCCGGGGGAGGTCTCACGTTTAGGAGTGAAAATTGGTGATAAGATTCTAATTGTTCGACGTGGCGATGTCATACCTAAGATAGAACAAAGCCTTGGCCGAGCCAAACAGGAAGACCTAGTAGGTCGTTATCATGCAGATGGCACTCCATTTGCTCATGAACTCCCTAAACAACAGGAGATTAAAATTCCTCAAATTTGTCCATCTTGCGATTTTGACTTAGTTGTTGAAGGAGCGTTTCTGAAGTGTTACAATATGCTTTGTGAGGCACGAACTAGCCGTTCAATACTATACTGGTGCAGGGCTCTTGAGATGGATGGTATTGGGGAGAAACTGGTCGATCAATTACTTGATGCCGGAATGATTTCATCAATATCCGGACTCTATGAGCTAACTCAAGGGCAATTAACCAGCCTTGAGAGAATGGGTGAAAAATCTGCGCAAAACGTTTTGTCTGAATTGGCTAGAACTAAACAAATGACGCTGGGTAAATTCATTCATGCACTCGGCCTTCCAGGCATAGGTCCTGAGTTAGCGTCATTATTTGCCAACCATGTCAAAACCCTTGATGGCATGTTTGGCTGGCTACATTCTGCTCATGCAGAGTTAGGTGATGAGGAATACGGACCAGAACTTGACGGAAATGGTAAACCGCATAAAACAAA
>DUKP01000137.1 GCA_013329295.1 Candidatus Poseidoniaceae archaeon | reverse complement strand
GGTTGTATTGTTGTAGCATTGCTTCTAACAAGTATAGGACTGTTTGGTAATTCGTGGCTCGTATTGAGCGATGAAAATACTGAAGATGGATCTGGCGAAGTATCATTAGGATTATCTAACGTGGTAGTAGATTGCTCCGGAGAGATTCAGGAACAAGCCTGCATTGATCTTGCTTATGTCCTTTTGGCTGATGATATGGAGAAGGCATCTGCAGAAAGCGCACCAAATAATCCGGTAGTCAAGGGACTGATTGAGAATCAGTGTGAAAATTTCTACAGTCTTACAATTCAATTAGCTGGTGATGATCAAACTGTGAGGAGTGAAGCCGGAGATGATCGAGAGAACTGCTTAAGCAATGACTCTGCTGGCAAACTAACAAGTATCATATTATGGATTGGAATAATCGGAATTTTAACATCTGCTGTAATGCTGACAGTATCTCTGTTGGGCAAACAATTACCGGCTAATGCGCAAAAATATGGTCGTATCTCATCGTTTGTAAGCGGTGGAATAATTGTTATTGGAGCAATTATTTGGCTGATGATGAAATATGATTTCGATGGGAACTTTGAGAGCGGTTCATCGTTTTATAGCGTAATATTTGCCGGTGTTTTAGCAATTATTGCTGGTGTTTTGGATATTCTAGACAAACGTTGAAGCGCGGTAATTTCTCCGTCATCTTCTTCAATGGATGCTTTGAGCATTGGTTGCTTCCACCCGGGGTTGGCCCCATGGCAGTGGTGATTATTGATGCCTGAAGAGAACGATGAAGAATGGATGAAATACGCCAGTGCAGGCTTTGGGCAAACCAACTATTCACTATGGGAAGAAGGAGTTGAGGAAGAAAAAAGCGAACCTGAGGTTGAACAACTAGGCCTCGATTTACCAGAACAACTCGCCACACACATGGAAGAAATCCCCCGTGCACCAAATCCTGCAGGCCTCAAACATTTGGTTAGAATTGGTTGTTGTGACTTTTGCTTGGGCCGGCTTGGAGGTAAGAAAAGATATGAACAAACTATCGAAGAGTCTGGGGTTGAAATTAGGCAATCGGTAGTTGAAGCAAACAGCCACCTTGCCAATATTAGAGAAGAAATCCCTCTATGTCCGTTCTGTGAAAATCTATTCGAAGAAACTGAGCTGCTAGCAGATATAATCTATGATAGCATTGAGCCCTATGAAATAAAACGACTTCAAATTGGTACTAGATTTCCCAAAGACCAAATTGAAGCAGAGGACACTGAGCGAAAACGCTATGCTGCAACAGGTTCAGATGGTTTGAAGACTGGTTTAGTTGCTGAAATCGCCCGCAATTTGAACCAACGCCTTGAAGGAGTAAAATTAGTCAATGAAAAGCCACATGTTTTGGCATTAATCGATGTTCTAACTCTAACGGTTGAACTTGATGTACGTGCCCATTACATCTACGGAAGATATCGTAAACTTGAACGTGGCATACCTCAGACAAGATGGCCTTGTCGGGCTTGTAAAGGCAGGGGCTGTGAGAAGTGTAATAATACTGGCTTACAATATGAGTCAAGTGTTCAAGACTTGATAGGTAATCCAATTTTAGAAGTTCTTGATGCACCTGAGCATTCTTTCCATGGCATGGGTAGAGAAGACATAGATGTTCGCTGTATGGGCAGAGGTAGACCTTTTGTCATTGAACTAAAAGAGCCAAAATTAAGATCGTGTGATTATCAACAATTAGAGAATCTAATCAATGAAAAAGCCGCAGGTGCAATTGAGGTTTCAGACCTTAGAAATTCAAATCGTAGTGAAGTGGTTAGAATCAAAGATACACCTGCTGAAAAGTCTTACACAATTAGATTCAAATTACAACCGATGAATGAATCTGAATATAATGTAATAACTGCTCCACTTGACTTAACCAAGCAGGATAAAAATTCACACAAGCGTAGGCCACGGCGCGGCGACAAAAGAAAAGACAACACTACGCCACTTCCTACTGAAATTATTACGGAAGATTCTGGCTACAATGAAGAAGATTTGAGCAAACTGAAAAAGGCTGAACTTGAAGCAATATGTGTTGAAAATAACCTAAAAAAGGCTGGGAAAAAAAGCGAATTGATCGAGCGAATTCTAGCAATGCCAACCCCTGGTAGCATTTGCTTCGATTTACCTAACTCAGAAACCATCAAAACTACAATTATGTCTCTAGAAGGAACTAAATTGGCTCAAAGAACTCCAGATAGAGTCGCACATCGTCGAGCAGATTTAATCAGACGAAGAGAAGTTATTACAGTGCATGAACCATTAATTGAAATTATGGAAGATGGCTCTACAGAGGTAGAGATTACTCTAAGATGTGAATCTGGCACCTATGTCAAAGAGACTATTCATGGCGATAATGGCCGAACTCAACCGAGTGTCGCATCATTGTTAAAAGCAAAATGCGAGGTAATGTGGCTTGATGTAGGGGACATTCACGCTGACTAATTCGGCTCTAGTTACAGCATAAGTTTCGTCGCGGTGCTTATATGCGATTGGTAGGTCGGCAACTTGCTCCGAAGATGGCAATATGCTGAACCGGATGTAAAGGAGGCGAAAACCATGAAGCGTTCCAAGGGTCAAAGAGTAAGAACTCGAAGCATTCTAAGAAGAAGGAAAAGTGAGCGCAGTCGCTTGAATATTAGTCGTGTAATGCACGATTATGAAGAGGGTGACAGGGTTGCTATCGTACTTGATGGTGGCCAACAAATGGGTATGCCTCACAGAAGATTCAATGGCAGAACTGGTTTTATCAAAAAGCGTCAAGGCGTTGCTTGGATCGTTTCAGTTAAAGACGGCAACATGCAAAAAACCGTTATTGCCCGACCAGAACATCTACGTCCATTGGAGTGATTACCATGACTGAAGAAGACAATTTCATTGACTTTGCAACTGTTAGAGATATGCTTGAAGGTGCTCAAGAGAGAAGAGGCGACTTGACTTATGAACAAGTTGCTGCTTTACAACATGCACAATGGGCTGCTAGCGACAATCGAAATGGTTACAAGACTAACCCTGAGGTATTTGAAACCTTGAAAGCAGCTCTATGCGAAATTGACAAACTTGCTCAATATCCAGATTTGGCTGCCAAGATCGCAGAACTAATCCCAATGTATCCTGATGATGTCAAGGCTGTTTTGGTTTCAAAAAGAATCGCTATCGATGACTCTGAAATCAATCAAATTCTCGATGTTGTTAGACAACATGTTGGCTTCGAGTGATGCTAACTAGGTGATAATTATGAGCGGTTTCAGTCGTGACCGTAAAATCAAAGTTCCAAAAAAGATGGAGAAAACCCCAGCTGTTTCTCAATCAAACTATCTTCCATCAAGACCTGCGGAAGGTCGTGTTGAAGTGCCAAAAAAAGTACCTAAGCCTCCACAATCTCGTCAGCAAAACAATCAACAACGCCGTAGAGGTAACAATCGTCGTAATACTGGCTCTCGAGGCAATAATCAAAGACAACAAAAACCTCGACGCCCAACGCCACTTGATGATGAAGTATGGGCTAGAGTTATCGAAAATGATTCAAAAACTAACGTCATTGTTGCCCTTGGTGAAAGTAAAATGATGCTGGGTAGATATGCTGGCAAAAATCCTGCTACTGCAGTAGGAGAAAGAATCTATGTCGGAGTAGACTCTAACAAGAGAACTGAGATTGGTGATATCTTGGGAATGGCCAAGATGGACCGATTATCTGGTTCTGCAATTAGCGATTTACCGTTGGTAACACAAATGTTTGTCGAAGAAAATCAAGCTCATTTCATCAAGGCTTTCTTCAATATCGCAGGCCCACTATCACTCAAACAGCATGCCTTTGAATTACTACCGGGCATCGGTAAAAAGAAGGCTTTACAAATGGTCGAAATTCGAGGCTCCAGTGGATTCTCATCATTAGAACAATTGAATGAATCATGCGCCATAGATGCTGCTGAACTATTAGCAAAGCGCTTTGTTGCTGAAATTGAAGACAAAAATCTACAACCTCGCCTTTCAGAACTTCTGTTACCGGTGTCAGCATGAGAGGAGCAAGGCAACTCGTAGACTTGTTGCGTAGTATCCAAGATAATGACAAATCTCTTGGGCAACATTTCCTCATCAATGATGAATTAATTGCCAAATCAATTGAATTCGGTGAAGTTTCAGCAGATGACCACATATTGGAAATCGGCCCAGGTCCGGGGGTATTGACCGAGGCTTTACTAGCAATAGGCTGCAAAGTTACTGCAATTGAAATCGATGCTGGAGCTGTTGGACATCTTCGCAATGTATTTTCTAAAGATATTGCTAACAAGGACTTGATCCTTCACCATGGAGACGCATTACAACTCAAATGGCCATCTAATGTAACTAAGGTTGTAGCAAATATCCCTTACCAGATTTCTTCACCATTAATCGATTTATTGACAAGATTTTTGCGCGACCAGTGGCAGGATTGTTTGGTAAAAGTTATCTTACTTGTTCAAGAAGAATTCGCTGAAAGATTAGTCATGGAATATGAATCCGATGTTGGTTCACTTGGCATGACCGCTTTACTTGATTGGCAATGTGAAATTTTGGCAAAGGTGGCGCCGCATCATTTTAGCCCAAATCCTAAAGTGAATTCTTGCTTTATCGAAATGATACCAAGTCATGAAGAGTTCCCGGTCGACAAACGTTTGGTTAAACAACTAATCCACCAAGCATTTAGTCAACGACGTAAGAAACTTAGAACCAGTCTTAAATCAGTTCCAAGGAGATTAAACAGAGTTCCAAATTGGTACTCACAACGTTGGAAGAATTCCTATTCAAAATTAATCGATGATGAAAGAATGGATGCTCGTCCAGAAGAGTTAGATTTTGATGATTGGATAGAGTTGACACAAGATTTTGTAAAATTTAGCGAAGAGGAGTGAATAGGCTCACAATGTTGCTTTTTTGCTGCATTATACTAGTAAATTCAATGTTTTTTGATACGAGAGGTTTTTCTTAGGAGTGACGCTTGGCCTGCACTTGTCGGAGGGGATGCTATGGCAAAGAAGGACACATATCTTGCACTATTAAGACGTGGAATTGATGACACGACAGCACAACAATTAGCCGATGCTGGACTAAAGATTGGCGATTTGAAGAAAATCGATCGCAACATGCTAGTTGAGAACTATGGTTTGAAAGCCGATATCGCTGATGGGGTAATTTCAATCATCAACTCAGCACACTCTTCACATGGTAAAGAAAGATTTCTAGCTTCAGTTTTAGCACCTGAAAAGAAAGTCGATTCAAAGATTGAAGAGATTAAATTCAAGCGTAAGCAAAAGGATGTATTAACTGAGCTTGCCGAACAAAAAGAGCGACTTAAGATTGCTAAGGTTGAAGCCTTTAGAGCCAAGAAACTCATCATGAATCGCTTAGGTAAAACTGTTGAATTAATTGTAAAATTAGAAAACAATCTCTATGATGAAGGAAAGGATGACCAGAAAGTCAAGATTCGAGATCAACTTGAGACAAGAGGCCTTGAAGCAGCAAGAGACCACGAAATGCTTGAACTAGAAGGTACTCCACAAGATATTGTTGATTTTAGACGCAAATACGTTCCTGCTCTTATCTTCCATGCATGTCCAATCTGTGGCGATGAAATGGACCCTCGCCAAGCAAGAGACATGGACAACCCCAATGAATGGTCATTCATCTGTTGGGAATGTGAAGAGACTTTCTCTCCAGAACTTGCTACTAATGTCGAAGAGCGATTAGCCAATGGAAGCCGTATCTTGATTGAAGAAGATAAGCGTCCACGTAACCCTGTACCGCCTAAGCCAGCAGCAATGGATTTCTCATCTGTTAATGATATGATCAAGAAAGATCTTGAGCAAACCGGTGCTAATGCAGATGAAATGAGTCGAGTTGTTGAAGAGAGTACACTAGGTGGCGGCCTAATGGATATCAATGACTGGATTGACCAAACCCTTGCGGCAAAGGACTATATTCAGGCCCAAGAAGACCGTGAAGATTTCATCTTGAGAACTGGTGCAGGTGCAACTAAGTTCAACAAGTGGATGAAGAAAGCAGGCCTGTTCTTCAACAAACAAACCGGTCGCTGGACTCGCCACAAAGATGTCCGATGAGGCGATTGAATGAGCAATTCCGATTCTCATGATGAGAATTTTGAGCAACAAATCAAACTTGTCCGTTTCTTCATCGGTGCTAAATTACTAGGTCAAACAAGACTCGTATTAGGCGATACTATTGTAGAACACGCAGAATCGGCTGGAGTCAATATTCCAACCAACTGTACCTCTGGAACGTGTGGTACTTGCATGATTACTTTACTCTCTGGTGATGTGCCTTTACCAGAAATATTACCTCCTGGATTAGATGATTATATGGTTGAACAAGGTGCTCGGTTAGGATGTATTGGAATTCCTGTCGATGATTGTGAAATCGATATCCGGCCGCCCCTGTGAGTGATTCAAATGTTTAGCAATTGGACTTATGTTGAATGGTTGATTCTAATCATTGACATAGT